>NZ_JBEXCW010000024.1:29986-103495 GCF_040605435.1 Streptomyces sp. NPDC005574 | reverse complement strand
GGGCTCGAGCGCCTTGACGTCGGCTCGCGGCACGCCCGGCGGCAGGGCGCCCGCGTGGGCCGGGCGCTGCCCTGTAGGGGCGCGGGGAACTGCGCGACCGGCGACGACGGCGCTGCGCCTTGCAGGGGCGCGGGGAACTGCGCGATCAGCCACGACGGTGGCGCGGGCGACGGTCGGCCCCTCGCGGCACGCCCAGCGGCAGGGCGCCCGCATGGGCCCGGCGCTGCCCTGAAGGGGCGCGGGGAACTGCGCGACCGGCGACGACGGCGCTGAGCCTTGAAGGGGCGCGGGGAACTGCGCGACCAGCCACGACGGTGGCGCGGACGACCGACGACCCATCGCGACCCTGCCGCCGGAGGCACACGCGAACCGCTCAGTCGAGATCCACCCGCACCGTGAGCAGCCCGACGCCAGCCGCCCGCACAGCCACACTGTTCATCCGCGGCAGGCTGCGCAGCCGTACAACCGCGTCGTCGTCCGGCAGGAGATGCGCCGTCCCGGTCAGCCACCGCCCCCGCAGCCGCACCCGGACCCGCGGGTCGACCTTGATGTTGCGGACGTACTGCGAGCGCTCCCCGAACTCGGAGACCAGCCAGAAGGAGTCCCCGATCCGCCGCCCGCCCACCGGGGTACGGCGGGGTTCCCCCGACACCCGACCGGTGGTCTCCAGCAGGGTCTGCGACGGGATCCGGCGCTGCAACGGGTTGGCGAACCTCCGCTGGATGGCGGAGACCGCCCGGTACTTGGACTCGGCGTCGCGGAAGACCTTCACTGACACTCCCCGTCCGTTGTCCCGTCCGCTGCCTCACGCAGGTGACGGTGGTCTTCAATGGTCCCAGTGTCGGGACGGTAGAGGGACGGGCGGGTCGGCGATGCGCATCGTGAGCTGGAATCTGTGGTGGCGGTTCGGGCCCTGGGCCGAGCGGCAGAAGGCCATTCTCGCCGTGCTGCGGGAGCTCGAACCGGACGTGGTCGGCCTCCAGGAGGTGTGGGCGGCCGGCGGCGAGAACCTGGCCGGGTGGCTCGCGGACGAACTCGGCCTGCACCGGGCCTGGGCCCCCTCCCACGCCTCGGAGCGGTGGCAGCGGCGGATCGGGGACCCGTCCGTCGAGGTCGGCAACGCGGTGCTCAGCCGCTGGCCGGTCATCGAGCAGGACGTGCTGCGCCTCCCCGCGCCGGCGGAGCTGGACGACGGCCGCCTCGCCCTCTACGCCCGCCTCGCCGCGCCCCATCACGAGGTCCCGTTCTTCACGACCCACCTCACCTCGGCCCCGTCGGCGTCGGCCGTACGCGTCCAACAGGTCACCGCGCTGGCGGAGTTCGTGGCGGCCCACCGCGGCGGCACCGCCTTCCCGCCGGTGGTCACCGGTGACTTCAACGCGTGGCCAGACTCCGACGAGATCCGCCGCTTCGGCGGCTACAGGACGGCACCGGCGGCCCCCGGCCAGCTCTTCCTCGACGCGTGGGAGTACGCCGATCCGGCGGCCCCGTCCGCGACCTGGGACCCGGCGAACCCGTACGTGGCCGACCACAGCCCCGCCGCCCGCATCGACTACGTCCACGTGGGCCCGCCCGGCCCCGGCGGCCTCGGCCACGTCCGCGCCGTCCGCCGCGCGGGCGCGGGTGCGGTGGACGGCGTATGGCCCTCGGACCACGCGGCGGTGGTCGCGGACCTGGCGGCGGAGGAGACGGACCGACCCCGCGACTAGCGCACCACGACCCGGTCGCCCTGCGAGGTCGCCCCCGTGGCGACGGTGTTGGCGGTGAACCGCCAGCGCCAGGTGCCGGTGGTGGTCGCGGTGACCTTGGTACGCAGCTTGCCGGCGCTGTCGGTGGTGACCGTCCTGACGGCCTTGAAGGTGTCGGTGCCGGACTTGCGGAACTGGAGGGTCACGGACTTGCCCGCGTAGTCGTCCCAGGCGTTGGTGTCCCAGTTGGACCGCCGGAGCCAGCCCGTGACGGTGAGCTGGTCGCCCTTGTCGACCGGCTCGGGCGTGGCGTCGGCGCCCACCAGCGTGGCGTGCCGCTTGACGCTGAACGGCGCGCCCGGCGACAGGTGGTGGGAGTCGCCGTCGGCGGCCACGGCCTTGGCCTTGAAGTGCCAGACGCCCGCCGCGCTGTTGCGCAGGTCCTGCGCGTCCGTGCCGTCCGGCGAGAGCGGGAAGCTGTAGACGCACCGCACGGTGGTCGCGTTCTGCGGGGTGCACTCGTTGCGGGTGGGACGGATGACCAGCCCGTCGGGGCCGACCACCTTGGGGCCGATGACACTGACGATCCCCGAGTCGTCCGAGGCGGTCAGCGTGACGCCGACCCCGGCCCCGAGCGTGGCGCCGACGCCGATGACGGGCTTGCTGACACTGATGGACGTGATGCGGGCGTCTCCCACGGTCGTGTCCGCATGGGCGACGGGTACCACGGCGGCGAGGACGACGAGGGGAGCGACGCTGAGGATCGCGGCGTAGCGCTTGCGCATGGTTCTCCCAGCACGAGGGGCCGGATCACGGTCCGGATGTGGGGGAGACCCGCGAGGACCTGACCGAGTTGTACGAACGCCCGACCCGGACCGAAACACCTCGTTCCGAGCGGCTGGGACGCCGCGTGGGTGAGCTACTTCTTCTTCACGTGACGGGGTCGGTGGTGAGAGCGGCGTGAGAACGTCCGCCGAGGAAACCAGGGCCTCGAAGTCGATTTCGAGATCACGGACGTAGGCGATCCCGAGCAGCCGCTCGACGACGCGCAGGGCCTCCGAGAGATCGGCCGTCCGCAGAACGGGCTGCGCATACGAGTCGGACATGGCCGGTCAGTCTGCACCGCCCAACTCCCGCTAGCGACCGAGAAATACCGGGTTCGTGAACGCCGCCAGCGCCCCGGGCACCGGCCCCGTCGCCACCTCGTGGCGCAACTCCGCCCGGACGTACGCCGCGTAGGCCGCAGTCGTTCGCCACTCCGCCGTTCCCGCGCCCGACACCGGAAGCGGGGGGCTCGTGAACAGCGCGCCCTGGTCCGTCACGAAGCGGATCGTGCAGCGGGGGGCGCCGGCGACCTCCGCCCGCACCGTCACCGGGGCGTCCGGGGGCACCTCCAACCGGTCGCCGATGCCCGCCTGTTCGCCCCGGCCGCCGGTCGCGGTCAGGGAGAGCGAGATGCGGGCGGACTCCGCCACGTACGACCGGCCCGCCCGGATGCCGTCCAGGATCGCCTCCCGGGTCAGGTCGTCGGCCAGGACGACCGTCTGGGGGAGTCCGACCGCGTCCGGGTCGCGGTGGGCGTCGCTGTTGCCCATCGCCGGGATCCAGTCCCGGCCGCCGCCGCGCACGGACGCGACCAGCATGCCGTCCCAGTCCGCGAGGGCGACCTCGTCGTCCGGGGTGTAGGGGCCGTTCCACACCTCGACCGCGTCCGCCTCCGCGAAGCCGAACTTCCAGTTGCAGCCGACGCAGGTGGCGTGCGGGTGGGCGGGGACGACCAGGCCGCCGGCGCGGCGGATGAGGCGGGCGAAGCGGCCGAAGCGGTTGTCGCGGGCCCGGTAGCGCCAGTCCACGAACGTCCCCGGGTCCGTGCCCAGCGCCAGCACGTGGCCGTTGCGCGTGGTGACCTCCTCGCCCAGCATGACCAGGAGGTCGTCGCCGGCCACGTCCGCCCAGTGCGCGTGCCCCGCGTTCGTGTTGTGCTCCGAGGTGTTGACGAAGTCGAGGCCCGCCGCCCGCGCGAGGGCCGCGATCTCGGCCGGGGTGCGGCGGCCGTCGGAGTGCCAGGAGTGCAGGTGGCAGTCACCCCGGTACCAGGCCCGGCCCCGCCCCCTGGCACGGGCGGGCGGATACACGGGCTCGACGGCGGCGCCCGGTTCGCCGTAGGTCAGCGTGATGGTGATCTCGTACGACAGGCCCTGCGGGGCGACCGTGTACGGGCCCAGCGCGATGTGCCAGGTGCCCGGCCGCACCGGGCCGGGGAGGTATCCGGGAGTCGCGTCGTCCGCGCGGACGAAGAACCCGGTGCGGGCCCCGCCAGACCAGCCGCGGAAACCCCGGCCGCCCAGCTCGGTGCCGCGCTCGTCGAAGACGCCGATGTCGAGTGCGTTGCCCGCGGTCCCGGCCGGGACGGACGGCCGGTCGTAGGTGTACGCGACCCTGATCTCCCGTACGCCGGAGGGGACTTCGACGGGGACGTACACGAAGTCCGGGGAGCCGGTGGGCAGGGTGCCGCGCACCGTGCTGGTCTCCTGGCCGCCGGCGCGGCCGGCCGCTGACGCGAAGCTCACGCTTCCCAACGTAAGCGCGGCGGCGGCGCCCGTCACGAACAACGCGCGCCGGCCCGGGCCCGCCGTCCCGCCGTGGTGGTCCTCGCACATGCTGCTGCTCCCCAGGTGTCGTGGGTGACTGACAGGGCACGGGTTGTGCGGTGGTGACCGGACGCCACTCTGGCCGCCGGTCGTGAACCGCCGTGCACGGCAAGGGGAGCGGCGGATGGCGGAAGGGGGCCGGTCCCGCGGTGTGAATACGATGCCGACCAGTCGGTATGGACAGATGCGGCGCGCCCCGGTACAGATGGGTCATGCGTATCTCCGTGACGATCTTCCTCACCGACGAGACGATCACCCCCACCCGGCTCGCGCGTGAGCTGGAGCAGCGGGGCTTCGCCGGGCTCTACCTGCCCGAGCACACCCACATCCCGGTCGAGCGGACCAGCCCGTACCCGGCGGGCGGCGAGCTGCCGCCCGAGTACGGCCGTACCCTCGACCCCTTCGTCGCGCTCGGCCAGGCGGCCGCCGTCACCGAGGACCTCGGCCTCGGCACCGGCATCACGCTCGTCGCCCAGCACGACCCGATCGACCTCGCCAAGCAGATCGCGACCCTGGACCACCTCTCCGGCGGGCGCTTCACCCTCGGCCTCGGCTTCGGCTGGAACGTGGAGGAGGCCGACGACCACGGCGTGGAGTGGCGCACGCGGCGCGAGCTGGTGCGGGACCGGATGGGTCTGATGCGGGCCCTGTGGAGCGACGAACCCACTCCCTACGAGGGCGAGTTCGGGAGCGTGCGGGCCAGCACCGCCTACCCCAAGCCCGTCCGGAAGCCACGCGGTCCCGTCCTCGGTCCGCGCACGCTCGTCGGCGGGGCGGCCGGTCCGAAGCTGTTCTCGCACATCTGCGAGTACGCCGACGGGTGGCTGCCGATCGGCGGGCGCGGCCTGTCCGAGTCGCTGCCCGTGCTGCGCGCCGCCTGGGCCGACGCCGGCCGCGACCCGGCCGGCCTCCAGATCGTCCCGTACGCCGTCCAGCCGAGCCCCGGCAAGCTCGCCCACTACGCCGAACTCGGCATCGAGGAGACCGTCGTCCAGCTGCCGCCGGCGGGGGAGGCGGAGGTGCTCGGCCTGCTGGACGCGTACGCGCCCTTCATCGGCGAAGGCGGCGGAGGCGACCGTTCCGCGCGCGCTGTGTGACGAACCGCCGGCGGGGACAAAAGGGGCGGCTCCTGTCTGCCCTGATCACCTCGCTCGTATGCTCGAAGGATGACGACCTCCGCGACCACCGGAACCGGCCCCACCGACCGCCCCGGCGGCACCGGTCCCACCGAGAACTCCATGCGTCGCGCCCTGAAACGGGCCCGGGACGGCGTCGCCCTCGACGTCGCCGAGGCGGCGGTGCTGCTCCAGGCGCGCGGCGAGGCCCTCGAGGACCTCGCCGCGTCGGCCGCCCGGGTGCGGGACGCCGGCCTGGAGGCGGCCGGCCGCCCCGGGGTCATCACGTACTCCAAGAGCGTCTTCATCCCGCTCACCCGGCTGTGCCGGGACAAGTGCCACTACTGCACCTTCGTGACCGTCCCCGGCAAGCTGCGCCGGGCCGGCCACGGCATGTTCATGTCCCCGGACGAGGTGCTCGACGTGGCCCGCCGCGGCGCCGCCCTCGGCTGCAAGGAAGCGCTGATCACCCTCGGCGACAAGCCCGAGGACCGCTGGCCCGAGGCGCGCGAGTGGCTCGACGCGCACGGCTACGACGACACGATCGCCTACGTCCGGGCCATCTCCGTCCGGATCCTGGAGGAGACGGGCCTGCTGCCCCACCTCAACCCGGGTGTCATGTCGTGGACCGACTTCCAGCGGCTCAAGCCGGTCGCCCCCTCCATGGGCATGATGCTGGAGACGACCGCCACCCGGCTGTGGTCCGAGCCCGGCGGCCCGCACCACGGCTCCCCGGACAAGGAGCCGGCCGTACGCCTGCGGGTCCTGGAGGACGCCGGCCGCTCCTCCGTGCCGTTCACCTCCGGCGTCCTGATCGGGATCGGCGAGACGTACGAGGAGCGCGCCGAGTCCCTGTTCGCGCTGCGGAAGGTCGCGCGGGCCTACCACGGCGTCCAGGAACTGATCATCCAGAACTTCCGCGCCAAGCCGGACACCGCCATGCGCGGCATGCCGGACGCCGAACTCGACGAGCTCGTCGCGACGGTCGCGGTGGCCCGGCACATCATGGGCCCCGGCGGCTGCCTCCAGGCCCCGCCGAACCTGGTCGACGCCGAGTACGAGCGGCTCATCCACGCCGGCATCGACGACTGGGGCGGGGTCTCCCCCCTCACCATCGACCACGTCAACCCCGAACGCCCCTGGCCGCAGATCGAGGAGCTCGCCGAGAAGTCCGCGGCGGCCGGGTTCGAACTGCGTGAACGGCTGTGCGTGTACCCCGAGTTCGTCACCCGGGGCGAGCCCTGGCTCGACCCGCGGCTGCTGCCGCACGTCCGGGCGCTCGCCGACCCGGAGACCGGCCTCGCCCGGCCGGACGCGGTCGTCGAGGGCCACCCGTGGCAGGAGCCGGAGGAGGCGTTCACCTCGTCCGGCCGGACGGACCTGCACGCGTCGATCGACACCGAGGGCCGTACGTCCGACCGCCGCGACGACTTCGACGAGGTCTACGGCGACTGGGCAGCCCTGCGCGAGGCGGCCGCGCCAGGCATGGTGCCCGAGCGCATCGACACCGACGTACGGGACGCGCTGCGCACCGCGGCCGACGACCCGACCCGGCTCACCGACGCCGAGGCCCTCGCCCTGCTGCACGCCGACGGCCCGGCGCTGGACGCGCTCACGCGGATCGCCGACGACGTGCGGAAGTCGGTGGTGGGCGACGACGTCACCTACATCGTCACGCGGAACATCAACTTCACCAACGTCTGCTACACCGGCTGCCGCTTCTGCGCGTTCGCCCAGCGCCGCACCGACGCCGACGCGTACACGCTGTCCCTCGACCAGGTCGCCGACCGGGCCGAGCAGGCGTGGGAGGTCGGCGCGGTCGAGGTGTGCATGCAGGGCGGCATCCACCCCGACCTGCCGGGCACCGCCTACTTCGACATCGCGAAGGCGGTCAAGGAGCGGGTGCCGGGCATGCACGTGCACGCCTTCTCGCCGATGGAGGTCGTCAACGGCGCGACCCGCACCGGCCTGTCGATCCGCGAGTGGCTGACCGCGGCGAAGGAGGCCGGCCTCGACTCCATCCCCGGCACGGCGGCGGAGATCCTCGACGACGAGGTCCGCTGGGTCCTCACCAAGGGCAAGCTGCCCACGGCGACCTGGATCGAGGTCGTCACGACCGCGCACGAGCTGGGCATCCGCTCCTCGTCCACGATGATGTACGGGCATGTGGACCAGCCCCGCCACTGGCTCGGCCACCTGCGCACGCTCGCCGGCATCCAGCAGCGGACCGGCGGCTTCACGGAGTTCGTCACGCTGCCCTTCATCCACACGAACGCGCCGGTGTATCTCGCGGGGATCGCCCGCCCGGGCCCGACGGTCCGCGACAACCGGGCGGTCACCGCGATGGCCCGGCTGCTGCTGCACCCGTACATCCCCAACATCCAGACCAGCTGGGTCAAGCTCGGCACCGAGGGCGCCGCGGAGATGCTGCGCTCGGGCGCCAACGACCTGGGCGGCACGCTGATGGAGGAGACGATCTCGCGGATGGCGGGTTCGTCGTACGGCTCGTACAAGTCGGTGAAGGACCTGATCGCGGTGGCGGAGGCGGCCGGCCGCCCGTCCCGGCCGCGCACCACGCTGTACGGCACGGTGCCGGAGGAACGGCAGCGGGCGGCGGCGGCGTCGGACGGTCACCTGCCCGAGCTGTTGCCGGTGCTGGACTGACCGGCGGCACCGTCACAGTACGATGATCGGACCCCTGTGTGGAGGGGTCCGTAACTGAGGAGATGCGTGCCCGTGTCTGCCCGACTTCCCTCGTGGGCCTGGGTGTCCGGCCTGACGGTGGGAGCGATAGCGGCCGTCGTCGTCCTGGCAACGCAGGCGGACCGGGGCGCACACCCCGTCGCCACCGCCGCTCGCCCCAGCGCCTCGGCGTCCACGGGCGCGCATCCCAAGCCCACCAGGCCCGCCGCCCCGCCCGCCGTACCCGCGGACTCCGGCACCGGGCGCCGCGTCGTCTACTCCCTCGGCCAGAAGCGGCTGTGGCTCGTCGACGCGAGCGACACCGCCCGCCGTACCTTCACGGTCTGGCCCGGCACGGTCAGCCCGGACCCCGGCAAGTACACGGTCTCGCTGCGCCGGGACGCCACCACGGGCTCCGACGGCGTGCGGATCGAGCACGTCGTCTACTTCGGCGCCAAGTCCGGCGTGAACTTCGCCTTCTCCAACGCCCTCGACGGCTCCTCGCCCCCACCGGCCGCCGACGTCCGGACCGGCGGCATCCGCATGCGCAAGGCGGACGGCGCGGCCCTGTGGACCTTCGGCTCGACGACCACGAGGGTGACGGTCGTCGCGTAGGGCCGACTCCGGGAAACCCCGGTGCCTGACCGTTCCTGATCGGTCGGGTGCTGTCGCATACCGTTCCTCTCCCGGAACCGACCGTCCTCGTTCGATTACAGTGCTGAACTGTCGGGCGCGCTCGGTCGGTGGCACGGGGAGGTCTTGGTGGGTGCGACAGCCGGGCCCGTCTGGGGGCGTGCCGAACAGCAGGACTTCCGCAGCCGGGTGCGCGGGACGCTGCTCGGGGCGGCCGTCGGGGACGCGCTGGGCGCCCCGGTCGACGGGCTGGACCTCGACGCCATCCAGGAGGCGCACGGCGCCGAGGGTGTCGTCGACCTGGCCCCCGCCCACGGGCGGCGCGGCGCCGTCACACACCTCACCCAGCTCACCCTGTTCACCGTGGACGGCCTCATCCGCGCCCAGGTCCGCCGGGACACCGGCGCCTGGCACCCGCCGACCGATCTGCACCGGGCGTATCTGCGCTGGGCCGCGACCCAGCGCGACTGGGGCCCCGATGAGCGCCGCAAGGAGGACGGCTGGCTGGCCCGCGAGGAGTGGCTGTACGCCCGCCGCGACCCCACCCGGCCGCTGCTGCTCGGGCTCGGGGACGACAGGATGGGCACCCTCGACGCGCCCAAGAACCCCGCCGCCGACGGGCCCGAGGCGGTCGCCCGGTCCGCGCCCTTCGGGCTCCTCGTCGGCTGGGAGCCGCAGCTCGTCGTCCAGCTCGCCGTGGAGTGCGCCGCGCAGACCCACGGGCACCCCACCGCCTACCTGTCGGCGGGCGCGTACGCCGTGATCGTGCATGCCCTGGCCTGCGGTGACGACCTCGACACGGCGGTGCAGCGGGCGCTCGCCCTGCTCGCCGCGCGGGACGGGAGTCCGCCGGTGTCGGACGCCCTCCAGCACGCGCTGGGCGCGGTACGCCAGGGGATGCCCGCGCCGGCCCGGGTCGGGGAACTCCTCGCGGGCGGTACGGCGCCGCGGCTGCTGGCAGCCGCCGTGTACTGCGCGCTGGTGAGCGAGGACGTACGGCACGGGCTGCGGCTCGCGGTGAACCACGACGGGCCGTCCGCCGCCGCGGGCGCCCTGACCGGCGGCCTCCTCGGCGCCCTCTACGGCGAGACGGCCCTCCCGCCGGCCTGGCTGGCCGAGCTGGAGGGCCGTCCCACCCTGCTGGAGCTGGCCGACGACTTCGCGATGGAGATGACCCAGGGCCCCGCCCTGCACGGCCCGGCGGGATCGTCCCCCGGCTGGCTGACGCGCTACCCGAGGGGCTGAGGAGCGGGAGGGGCCCGATGCCGTCCGGCCGGCCGGAGCCGCGGACCCTCCCCGACGGTGGGGTCCGCGGCTCCTCGCCGGTGGCCGGCCCGTGGGCCGGGCTCAGTCCTTGACCGGGGCCCGCACCACCGCGTCCTCCACGTCGCCCGCCGGAGCGGGGACAGCCGCCGCGGCCGTACCGTCCCCGTCCGTGTTGATCCGCTCGATGACCGCGAGGCGTTCGGGACTGTCCTCCGGCTTCACGAAGCCGATGGCGATGTACAGGATCAGGGACACCGCCAGCGGAATGGACACCTGGTACTGGAGCGGGACGCCGCCGTCGACGTTCCAGTTGATCGGGTAGTTCACCAGCCAGAAGGCGAGCAGGCCCAGCGCCCAGCTGGTGAGCGCCGCCGTGGGACCGGAGCGGCGGAACGGCCGCAGCAGGCCCAGCATCATCGGGATCGCGATCGGGCCCATCAGACCCGCGACCCACTTGATCACGACCGTGATGATGTCCTTGAAGGTGGGCGAGTTGACCTGGGTGGCCACCGCCATGGACAGACCGAGGAAGACGACCGTCGTGACGCGGGCCGCGACCAGCCCGCTCCGCGGGTTCCACGCCCGCGCCCGCTGCGACAGCACCGGCGCCACGTCCCGGGTGAAGACGGCGGCGATCGCGTTCGCGTCCGAGGAGCACATGGCCATCGTGTGCGAGAAGAACCCCACGATCACCAGGCCCAACAGCCCGTGTGGCAGCAGCTGTTCGGTCATCAGGCCGTAGGAGTCGGAGCCGTCCGGCTTCTGTGCGTGCACCAGGAGCGGGGACATCCACATCGGGAAGAACAGGACCACCGGCCACACCAGCCACAGGATCGCCGACAGCCGTGCCGACCGCTCGGCCTCCCGCGGACTGCCCGTGGCCATGTAGCGCTGGGCCTGGTTGAGCATGCCGCCGTTGTACTCGAAGAGCTTGATGAAGAGGAACGCGAGCAGGAACACCGTGCCGTACGGGCCGACCAGGGGCTTGCCGTGGCCGTGCAGCGCCGGCTCGTCCCAGGCGCCGAGGAACCCGATGCCCTTGTCGTTCAGCTTCAGCACCACCGCGACGAACATCGCGACGCCGGCCAGCAACTGGATGCAGAACTGGCCCAGTTCGGTCAGTGCGTCCGCCCACAGGCCGCCGATCGTGCAGTAGACCGCGGTGATCGCACCGGTGATGAGGATGCCCTGGTTGAGGGACAGCCCGGTGAAGACGGACAGCAGGGTCGCGATCGCGGCCCACTTCGCGCCGACGTCCACGATCTTCAGCAGCATGCCGGACCAGGCCAGCGCCTGCTGGGTCTTGAGGTCGTACCGGTTCTTCAGGTACTCCAGCGGGGACGCCACACGCAGCTTCGACCGCAGCCGGTTGATGCGCGGAGCGAACAGCTTCGACCCGATGGCGATGCCCAGCGCGATGGGGAACGACCAGGTGATGAAGGACGTGACACCGTAGGTGTAGGCGATGCCCGCGTACCCGGTGAACATCACCGCGCTGTAGCCCGACATGTGGTGCGAGATGCCGGACAGCCACCACGGCATCTTGCCTCCGGCCGTGAAGAAGTCGCTCACGTCGTCCACGCGCTTGTGCGACCAGACGCCGATCGCGACCATCACGCCGAAGTAGCCGATGAGGACGGCCCAGTCGAGACTGTTCATGTGCCCCCTTCCAGGGTTCGCCGCCAGGGTCAGGCATGTGAACTCTGGGTTCGGTGGCATGGGCAGGGCAAGGAAGAGGTGAGTAAAGGGAACGTAAAATAGTTCGGTGCAGTGACCCTCGTCCATGTACGTGAACTTCGGGTTGGCCGGAAAACAGGGGTCAGCGCATCAGCTCCCCCGCGTTGACCAGCAACGACTGCCCTGTGATCGCCCGCGCCCGGTCCGAGGCGAGGAAGACCGCGGCGTCCGCCACGTCCCCGTCCGTCGCGAGGTCGGGCAGCGCCATCCGCTCGGTCAGCCGCGCCAGCACCTCCGCCTCCGGCACGCCCTCGGTGTGCGCGGTGAACTGGACGTACGCCTGCACCGGCGGACCCCACATCCAGCCCGGCAGCACGGAGTTGACCCGGACGCGGTACGGCCCGAGCTCCCGCGCCAGCGAGTACATCGCGCTGGTCAGCGCCCCCTTCGAAGCCGCGTACGCGGCCTGCCGCACCTGCGAGGGGGCCGCCACCGCGGACTGCGTCCCGATGAACACCACCGAGCCGCCGCACGACTTCAGCGCCGGCAGACAGGCCCGGGTCATCCGCAGCGTGCCCAGCAGGTTCACGTCGATCACCGACAGCCAGGTCGCGAAGTCCGCGTCCTCGACCCCGCCGAAGTACGAGTCCCAGGCCGCCACATGCACCACGGCGTCGATCCGCCCGAACCGCTCCCGGGCCAGCGCCGCCAGCGCCTCGCACTGTCCCTCGTCGGTGATGTCGGTCGCCAGGCAGGCGGTGTGGGCCCCGTCCGGATCGATCTCGGCCGCGCTCTTCACGAGGTTCGCCCCGGTCCGCGCCCCCAGTACGGCGTTCCCGCCGTCCCGTACGACGGCCGCCGCGACCTGGTGGCCGAGTCCGGCACCCACTCCCGACACGACGACGGTCCTGCCCGCGAGCAGTGACATCGCTACCTCCCGGCTCTGGCGCTGCATCTGACGGTCCGTCAGAGTAGGAGCCTCCGCAGCAGGACGGAAGGGGAGCGCCCATGTCGGATGACACCCGCAGCGACGTCTACGCCGAGCTGGCCGCGGTGGGCCCGTACGGAGTCCGCCCCGGCCACGCGCTGATCACGATGGTCGAGCCGCACCCGGGCCACGAACACGCCTACAACCGCTGGTACGAGGACGACCACTACTACGCCGGCGCGATGGCCATGCCCTGGATGTACGCGGGCCGCCGCTGGGTGGCGACCCGGGACCTCCAACTCCTGCGCAGGCCCGAGAAGTCGGCGGTCGCCCAGCCGGTCACCGCCGGCTGCTACCTCTCCACGTACTGGATCACCGACGGCCGCTACGACGACCACATGAAGTGGACCGTCGGCATCAACAAGCGCCTCAACCGCGACGGCCGCGTCCACCAGGACCGCACCCACGTCTTCACCGCGTTCCAGGACCACGAGGCGACCGTCTACCGCGACGGCGCGGCCGGCCCCCGCGACTTCCACGCCCTCGACCACCCCTACGCCGGACTCGTCCTGGAGGTCATCGACAGCGAGTCGCCCGAACAGCGGGACGAACTCCTCCAGTGGCTGCGGGACCGGCACCTGCCCGGGCGGGTGGCGGGCAGCCCGGCCGCCCTGGTGACCGTCTTCCGGCCCACCCCGCTGCCCGGCGACCGCATGACGTACGTCAAGCAGGTCGAGGGCGTCGACACCCGGCTCACGCTGCTGTGGTTCCTGGAGACCGACCCGCGGGAGTGCTGGGAGGAGTGCTTCACCGGACTCGAGGACGCGGTCACCCGTTCGGGGCTCGGCCGGACGGAACTGCTGGCGCCCTTCGTCCCCACGATCCCGGGCACCGACACCTACGTGGACCGGCTGCGCTGACGCGGGGCCCGGCCGGCCCCGCCCCTCACTTCAGCTCGTCCGGGCAGGGCGTGCCCCTGGGCAGCGTGTACGGGGCCGCCAGCCGGTAGACCCCCGCCTTCGGCGCGATCAGCATGGTCCACCTGTCGCCCTCGGCGTCCTCCTCCGTCTCCATCAGACAGCCGTTGACGTTGTCGTACGTCTTCGGCGTGCCCTCGGACCGGTCCTTGGACGCCTCGGTCTCCTGCGGCGGCTTCAGCTTGTTGCCGTCCCCGTCGACGATGCTCAGCCACGGCGAGTACGGGATACGGATCAGCACCCGGCCCGCCTTGCGCACCTCCATCGTCATCTCGCCCTGCTCGGCGCGGTCCACGACGGCGTTCGGCTCGGCGAGCGGCGCCGGATCGGTCACCTGGAACAGCTGCCAGTTCGCGTCGCCCCAGATCTGGTTCAGATACGGCATGCCGCGCTGCACCAGGGCCCGCTCCCGCTCGCCGCCGTCCCCGTCGGGCTCGTCCTTCGGCACGACCACGAAGTGCACGGCCCACCGCTGGAGCCACTCGTGGTAGTTCGCCGAGTTGAGCGTGTCGTCGTAGAAGAGCGGGTTGCGCTCCATGTCGGCCTGACGGTTCCAGCCCCGGGCCAGGTTCACGTACGGCGCGAGCGCGGACGCCTCGCGGTGGGAGCGGGCGGGGACGACCTCCACCCGGCCCTTCTCGGCGCCGGCCTTCTGCAGCTCGTGGACGAGCGGGGCCAGCTCACGCGCCCAGGACGCCGCCGGCGTGGTGTGCATGATGTCGTCGACCGACTTGAAGCCGATCCAGCCCGCGAAGCCCACGAGGGCCACCACGACGGTGTACCACTTGCGTGTACGCGGCACCGTGAAGGGCAGCGCCGCCACCAGGGCCACCCCGGCGAACAGCATCGCGAGCCGCGAGATGTTCGACCCGATCTGCGAGCTGACCAGCCACACCATGACGATCGAGAAGGCGTACACCCCGGCCGTCAGCCGGACCGTCCGCCACTCCCGGGGAACCAGGAACAGCACCAGGAGCGCGTACGACAGCGGCAGGATCACCGAGAAGATCGTCATCGGCTGGGTGCCGGAGAAGGGGAACGCCCAGGCCGACACCGCCACCACGACCGCCGGGGCGATGCCCAGCGCCCAGGCGCCCGGACGCCGCTTCTGGAGGAACAGCGCCACCGCGACCAGCCCCACGAACAGGCCCGCGACCGGCGACGACATCGTGGCCAGCGCCGCCAGCGGGGCCGCGCACAGCGCCTTCGCCCAGCGTTTGTAGCGCCAGCGGTAGGGCCAGCAGAACACCACGGCGACCGCGCCCAGCGCGAACACCGTGCCCAGGCCGAACGTCACCCGCCCCGAGGCGGCGTTGCACAGGAACGCGACCAGGCCCGCGAGGGAGGCCCACAGCGGATTGCGCACCGAGCGGCTGCGCAGCAGCACCATCGTCAGCAGCCCCGCCGAGAGCGTCCCCGCGATCATCATCGTGGTGCGCACGCCGAGCACCGACATCAGATACGGCGACACCACGCTGTACGACACCGGGTGCATGCCGCCGTACCAGGCGAGGTTGTACGCCGAGTCCGGGTGCCGGCCGACGAACTCGGCCCACGCGTCCTGCGCCGCCAGGTCACCGCCACTGTTGGCGAATGTGAAGAACCAGGCGATGTGCAGCACGCCGGACAGCGCGGTCATGGAGAGGACGGGGTGCCGCAGCATCCGCTCGCGCACCGCGAGCACGAAGCCCCACGCGGCGGATCCCGTCTGCTCGCGGCTCTCCGGTTCGGACGCGGGCAGGCGTATTCGTGAGCCGGCCCCCGATCCCGGATCGGCGTCGTCGGCCCGTGTCGGCTCCGCAGTGGCCACCTGAAGGCACTCCCCGTGGTGTCCGTGTTCTGTTCGCGGCCGCGTCCCGTTCCCCGCGCGTTGCCGGCCTCGTCCTGGTCGGTGCGGCGGCCGCGTCCCGTGAACGGCGGCCTGCCCCGTTTCGCGACGCTAGCACGCACCCCGCCGGGCCGAACCCCGGGAGGGTCCGACCGGCGTCGGTGCGCGGGCGCGTCACGGGCCCGGGGTCAGCCGAGGCGCTTCAGCTTGTCCGTGAAGCCCGGTTCGACGAGTTCCCTCTCCAGGGCGACCGGCACCTTGACCGCGCCGCTCGTCCCGTCGCCGACGGTCAGCGTGCCGACCCGGGTACCCGCCTTCGCGGTGTGCGGCACGTCCTCGGCGGCGAAGGACAGCTTCACCTTCAGGCCGGCCCAGCCGATCGCCGTGACGTCCTTGGTGAGGACCACCGGGGTGCGGCCGCCGAGCCCGTCGTCCACGTACCCGACGACGTCGCCCTTCTTCAGGATCTTCGCCGGCTTCAGAGCGTCCCGGGCGGCGAGCATCGCCGTCTTGCTGACGTCGTTGACGGTCTGGATGATCGGCGCCTTGTGCTGGCCGAGGATCGCGCCCACCACGGTCACCGTCTCACCGCCGACCTCCTTGGTCGCGGCGAAGAGCAGGTTGCCGCCGGCCGCGGTGGTGGTGCCCGTCTTGAGGCCGATCGCCCCGTTGTAGGGGACGAGGTAGTTGTAGTTGTAGTGCTTCTGGCCCGACGGGTCGGTCCACTGGCCCATCGACGTGATCGCCGTCAGGGCCGGGATCTTCACCAGCTCGTTGCCCAGCTTCACCTGGTCCCCCGCGGTGGAGACGGTGGTCTCCTTCAGGCCGGAGGCGTCCGTGTACGTCGTGTGCGTCATGCCGAGTTCCTTGGCGGTGGCGTTCATCTTCTTGATGAACGCCGCCTCGGTGCCCGCGTCCCAACGGGCCAGCAGCCGCGCGATGTTGTTGGCGGACGGGATCATGATGGCCGCCAGCGCCTGCTTCTCGGACAGCTTGTCGCCCTGCTTGACGCTGTTGAGGGTGGACTCGCCGTCCTTGTCGTAGCCGCCCTCCTTCTCGGCGGTCGCGTCGACCTTGATGGCCGGCCCCTCGGCACCCGTCTTCAGCGGGTGGTCCTTGAGGACGATGTACGCCGTCATGGCCTTGGCGACCGAGCCGATGGCGACCGGCGTCTGCTTGCCGAAGTCACCCATCGTGCCGATGCCGTCGACGTCCATCCAGCCCTGTCCCTCGCCGGGCCACGGCAGGTCCACCTTGCCGCCGTCGAAGGAGTAGGAGTCCTCGGCGGTGAGCGCGAGCGTCGGCGCGGGCAGCGGGCGTACAGCCTGTGCGATCGCGAACGCGACCACCAGCAGCAGCACCAGCGGGGTCCAGATCTTGACCCGGCGGACCAGCGTGCGGACCGGGGTCTCCGGCGGCGGAGGCGTGTTCGTGAGCTCCGCCAGCAGGTCCAGCGGCGGCTTCGGCGGCAACGGCTGCTGCGTGGTCCGCTCCGGGCCGAGCCGCGGGGTGACGGTGGTGACGTCCGGCGTGACGGCGGGCTTGGCGCCCGGTCCGGAGCCCGGCCGGGTGGCGGGCTTGGCTTCGGGGGCGACGGCGGGGGTGGCGGCGGTCGTACCGGCGCCGGTGCCGTTCGGGGTGGCGGGCTCCGGCCGCGCGGCCGGACGCGGCTCGTCCAGCGGCTTGAGCGCCACGAACGTGCTGGTGCGCTCGACTTCGGCCACGGCCTCGGACTTGGCGGACCTGTCCGCCGTGCGCTTGGCGTCGGCCTTGGAGTCCGTGTCCTCCCCGGGCTTGGCGTCGGCCTTCGGCTTCGCGTCCTCCGGGGGCTTCGCGTCTTCCCCGGGCTTGGCGTCGGCCTTCGGCTTCGCGTGGTCCTTCGGCGCGGCGGGGCCGCCGGCGGGCCTGGCGTCCTTCGGGGCCCGGGCCGCGTCGCCGAGCTTCAGCATGGTCGTCGGCTGGTCCACGGCGGGCGCGGGCGGCGGTACGGCCTTGAAGACGGCGGTGGGCTGGTCGACGGGCCGCGCGTCGGCCTTGGCGTCGGCGTCCTCGGAGGCGTTGTCGGCGGCTTCGGCGGCGGCTTCGGCCTCCGCAGCGTCCTTGACGTCCTCGGTGGACTCCTTCGGCCCCGCGGGCGTGTCGCGGGGCCCGTCAGCGGGCTCGGGGGTCTCGACGGGCGTGTCGCGGGGCTCGGCCGCGTCGGCCGGCTCGGGCGTGTCCGTGTCGGCCCGGTCGTCGGATTCCGCCCCGGCAGGCGCCTCGGCGGCCTCCTGGACGTCCGTCCCGCTGTCCGCCGCGCTCCCGGGCGCGCCGGGGGCGTCATCGGCCGACGGTGCCTGCACGGCGTCCTCGGCCTCCGCGTCGGTCACCGGGCGGGCGTCCTCGTCGCCGGCCCCGTCGGCCCCGCTGGCGGCCTTGGCGTCCGCCTCGTCGTCGTCCCCGGCGCTCCTGGGGCCGCCCGCCGGCTTCTCGTCCGCCGTCCGCACCCACGCGGCCACGGCCTCCCGCAGCCGGGCGTCACCCGACGGGGCGGCGCCGGCGTCACCGGAAGCCGCCTCGGGCTCGTCCTGGGAGCCTGAGCCGGGCTCGTCCTCGGATCCGGCCTCGGCGTCGGCCTCGGCGTCGGCCTCGGCGTCGGCCTCGGCGTCGGCCTCGGCGTCGGCCTCGGTCTCGGCCTCGGGGCCGGTGTCCGCGTCCGTGACGGCGTCCTCGGCCCCCGACTCCCCGGCGCCGCCCCGAGCGGCATCCCGCGCGTCCTCGGCATCCCGCGCGTCCTCGGCGGCCTGCTCGGCCTCCGCGGCCTTCCCGGCGTCCTCGGCGTCCTCGGCGTCGGCCTTCCCGGTCGCCTCCGCGAGTTCTCGCACGGACAGCGTCCTCGTCGCCGTATCGACGCCTCCGCGGGAGCGGGACACCGCGATGCGCGGGTCACGCCGTTCGGCCGCCGGGCCGTTCTCGGTCCTCGCTTCCGGAACCGGACCCGCGCTCCCCGACGTCGGTTCTGCCGACGACTCGCGCTGCTTCGACCTGTCGGGGGACTCGCCCGCCACCGATGCCTCCTCCATGCGCCGCACGCTCTCCGTGCGTCAACCGAACCGTGAACCGCCGCCCGGAACACCGCCTCGTGGCGCTGTCCGAACCATGTACCAGTGTCCTGTGTGCGGGCTTGACCCAAGCGGTAGACGAGAACGACATACCTACTGGTTCCATTGCAAACAGGTCACGCACCCTCGACAGACCAATGTGAGAGGGGTCACCCTGTCATTCATCCACGCGGGGAGGCATGGATGGGCAGGAGCCGCAGAACCATTCCGGAAGAGCTTTTGCTTCTGGCGCTGGACCCGACCACGGGTACCACCGCACAGCCGCAGTCGCTCGACCTTGGTCTGGCCGGAGCACAGCTAGTGGAGCTGGCGCTGGCCGGACGGATAGCCCCAGACGGGGATCGTATCGCCGTGGTGTCCCCACGGCCGACCGGAGATCCGACTTTGGACTGCGCGTTGGAGTTGCTGCGAAGGCGTGGCGCTCCGGTTCGGGCCGTCCACTGGATAGGCGGGCCGCGATTGGGGCTCCGCCAGACCTACCTCTCGTATCTGGAGCGGTGCGGCATGGTGCAGGCCGTGGCGGGCCAGATGTGCGGAGTGCTGCCGACGACTCGCTACCAGGCGACGGACACCGAGATCAGCCGGGAGATCAGAGCCCGGCTGGACACCGCGATCCGTACCGGCGTACCGCCGGACCCGCGGACCGCGGCGCTCGCCGCTCTGGCGCACGCGGTCGGCCTCGGCAAGCACCTGTATCCGGGCAACGAGGGACGCTCGTCCCGCTCCCGGCTGCGGGATCTGATCAGGCACGACCCGATGGGCGGCCTCGTGGCGCACGCTGTGATGGACGTCCAGAACGGCGCGGTCGCTCAGCCGCGCCGCAACCAGGCACCGGCCGGCCGGCAGGCCGCCCCCGGGGCCAGGCCCGCGTCGGAACCCGCTCGTGGTGTTCCGATGCAGCCCCGTCACGCGAGCATGGTGCGCGCCGTGGCTCACTGAGCCGCAGTCCCACGGCTGCACCGCGAGGCGACCCGTACCACCGCATGACCGCACGAACCGCACGAACCGCACCGCCGAGCATGGCCGAGCATGGCCGAGCGCCGCACCGCAGTCCCCAAGACCGGTACGGGAGCCGCTGGTCCGCGCGGGGTGACGGCACCGTACGTCCGGACGACGACACGGTGCCGCCGCCCCGCGCGGCCGCATGTGTGCCCCCGGTTCCGCCGCTGGGTGCCCCGAGCCGCCCCGGACCCGTCCGGAGCGGCGCAACCGGCCCTACGCAGCGCATATCCGTCGTTTGCCAGCGGTAGAAAGCACCTTGGTGGCAGTCTGCTCAACAGCAGATACGCAAAGTGGCAGATACAGGCACACAGCCGGAGGTGCACGTCCCGTGGCGTCCAATGTCAATCCCACCGTCAGGCGACGACGGCTGGGCCAGGAGCTGCGCAGGCTCCGCGAGCTCAAGGGCATGACGGCCGAGGAGGTGGCGGAGCGGCTGCTCGTGTCGCAGTCGAAGATCAGCCGCCTGGAGAACGGCCGGCGCAGCATCAGCCAGCGGGACGTCCGCGACCTGTGCGGGGTCTACGAGGTCGAGGACCAGCGGATCGTCGACTCGCTGATGCAGATGGCCAAGGACTCGCGCCAGCAGGGCTGGTGGCACGCCTTCGGGGACATCCCGTACAGCGTCTACATCGGCCTGGAGACCGACGCGGAGTCCCTGCGGGTCTACGAACCCCAGGTGATCACCGGCCTGTTGCAGACCCGGCAGTACGCCGAGGCCATCATCCAGGGGGCGTTGCCCGAGACGTCGACCTCCGACATCGAGAAGCGCGTCCAGGTCCGGCTGCGGCGGCAGGATCGTATCGCCGCCGACCGGGAGCCGCTGCGGCTGTGGGTGGTCCTCGACGAGGCCGCGCTGCGCCGGGTCGTCGGGAGCCGCCAGGTGATGCGCGAACAGCTGGAGCAGGTCGCCGAGATGTCCCAGCAGCCGCACATCACGGTGCAGGTGCTGCCGTTCGAGGTCGGGGCGCACCCCGGCATCAACGGCCAGTACGCGATCCTGGAGTTCGCGGACGCGGCCGACTCCAGCGTGGTGTACATCGAGGGCGTCACCAGCGACCTGTACCTGGAGAAGGCGCACGACGTGCAGAAGTACACGGTGATGTACGAACACCTGCGGGCACAGGCCCTGAACGTCGAACAGTCCCGCCGACTCATCGAGGACGTGGCGAAGGAGTACGCCCGTTGATGCCCTCGGGGGTGAAGGGCGGGATGCTACACCCCTGACGGGTCAGACTGGAAGAGTCACCTGGAATATGCCACCCAGTCGAGTGAACGACTCCTCCGAATAGCGATGTTGGCGAGTAGCGTCGATCACGCCACGATCAAAGGCGTTGGCTCAAACCGTACAACTCGCCACCGGAGCAAAAATGGCAATTCTTCAGGGTGCCACGGCAACGTGGACGAAGTCCTCCTACTCCACGGGCAACGGCGCGTGCGTCGAGGTCATGTCGCCGTCGGCGACGCTGGCCGTCCGTGACTCCAAGGTCCACGAGGGCCCCACCCTGGCGTTCCCCGCCGACGCGTGGAAGGCCTTCGTGGCAGCGGTCAAGGCGTAGAGGAGGCTTCCTGATCCTCACCCGACCGTATGACCGACAACCATGCGATCGAGTAGCACGCGATCAAGAACGGCAACCGCTCGACGTACCACTGCTCAACGCATCACCGCTCAACGCATCACCGCTCAAAGCATCACCGCTCAAAGCACGGATCGATCGACGCACCAACAGCTCAACGCACCAACAGCTCCACGCAGCACCTGTTCCAGGCAACATCCGCACACCGCAGCACAGTTACCGCGCAATGCAGGTGCACCGCACGACTCACCACCGCACAGGCACCAGCGACAGAGCCCTCTCGACCGGCCCGCCGTCCTTGCCGAGGGGGCTCGGCTGTGCCCGGCCCCGGCCCGCCTTCCCGCGCGCCGGTGCCGGTGTGTGCCGGTGCGGGTGGGATCAACCCGCCAGCTGGGCCTCGACGGCCGCGACGATCTCGGCCGACTCCGGCTCGGTCTGCGGCGAGAACCGGGCCACGACCTTGCCGTCCCGGCCGATCAGGAACTTCTCGAAGTTCCACCGGATGTCACCGCTGTGACCCTCCGCGTCGGGGAAGTCGACCAGGCTCTCGTACAGCGGGTGCCGGCCCTCGCCGTTCACCTCGGCCTTCTCGGTCAGCGGGAACGTCACGCCGTACGTCGCCGAGCAGAACTCCGCGATCTCCTCGGCGCTGCCCGGCTCCTGCCCGAGGAACTGGTTGCAGGGCACGCCCAGCACGGTGAAGCCCTGCGCCGCGTACCGCTCCTGCAACCGCTCCAGGCCGTTGTACTGCGGGGTCAGCCCGCACTTGGAGGCCACGTTCACCACGAGCACGGCCTTCCCGGCGTACTGCCCGAGGTCCGCGGAACCGCCCTTCAGGGCGCCGATCTCGATGTCGTACAAAGATGTATGCGTCATGCGGCGATGCTATGGCCTGCCCGAGGACCCGGACCGTGGACGTGGCGCGTGACACGCTTCCCCCGCCGCGCCCGTGCCGTCCCGACCGCGCCCGTGCCGTCCCCACCTCGCCCGTCCCGCGCCGTCCGCGCCGTCCCGCGCCCGAGGGTCACGCCGGGGCGTCGTCCCCGCCCGTCCTTCCGGCCTCTCCGGCCCGTACGAGGACCTCACCGGCCGGCGTCCGCGAGTACAGCACCGACCGCCCCGCCCGCCGCCGCTCCACCAGCCCGGCCTCCAGCAGCACCCGCAGGTGGCGGCCGACCGAGCCGAGGCCCTGGCCGGTGACGGCGGTCAGCTGGCTGGTGCTGAGCGGGGTGGCGAGCCGCACCAGCACCCCGGCCCGTGTCGTCCCGAGCAGCGCGCCCAGACTCGCGGGCACGGCGGGGCCCCGGCCCGTGGCGAGCGCGCCGGCACACGGGTAGACCACCGCGTAGCGCTCGTCGTCCTCCCACGACACCCAGCCCGTCTGCGGGGTGACCGGGACGAACACCAGCTGCGCGCCGGAGATCTCCCGCGGCGGGTACGCGTGCGTGTTCACCTGGAGGCGGTTGTCACCCAGCCAGCGCGTGCCCGGCCGCAGCGCGTCCAGGACGGCCGCCCAGCCGCCCTGGCTCATCCGCGCGGTGCGCGCGACCACGTCCGCCTCCAGCACGCGGCGCCGCCGGGGCCAGTACGGCCGTACGGACTCCGCCCAGACGTCCTCCAGGAGAGCGGCCGCCCGCTCGGGGAGGTCGTCCCGGTCCAGCGCGGCCGGGAGCGGGCCGGCGAGGGAGGTCCGCAGGTGCGCGCGGGCCCGGCCGGGAGGGGCGGCCCGCACCCGGGCAACGCCCTCCTCGAACGTCTCCCCGTCCCTCGGGGTCGGCGTGAGGAAGTCGGCGATCCAGTCCCGGCCGAGCCCCGAGCGGACCAGCAGCGCCGTCACCGGGTCGGCGGCCAGCCGCCGCCGGTAGGCGGGCCGGTGGTCACGCAGCCAGACCTGTTCGCCCGGGTGCGCGGGCACCCCGGCGTGCAGCAGCTTCAGCGCGGCGAAGGTCTCGGCGAGCGGGGACAGCACGAAGCGGCTCCCGGCCAGCGTGTCCGCGTTGACCTGCCACCACCCCACCCGCCCACCGCCTCCACCCGGTCCCCGGTCGCTCGATCCCGCCGCCGGTCGGGCTCCGCCGCCGGTGGTCCGCGTCCGTCCCCGCCTCGCCGTCACGACGTTTCGCCCCGGCGCGAAACAATAACGGGCCTCCTCCCGGCGGTCGCAGACTCCGCGGATGCGCAGCTACCGACAACTGTTCCGCACCCCTGAGTTCACCCCGCTCCTGCTGACCTCCGCCGCTCACACCGCGGGGCAGACCGTAGGCGGACCGGCGCTCGGCACCCTGGTGTACCGGCCACCGACTCGCCGCTGCTGTCCGCGCTGAGCATGTTCGGCCCCTCGCTGGCGCAGGTGCTGGGCGCGACCCTCCTGCTGTCGGGGGCCGACCGGCTGCCGCCGCGGGCGACCCTGGCGGGCGTCTCGCTCGCCTTCGCGGCCGGTACGGCGGTGCTGGCGCTGCCCGGCCTGCCGATCCCGGCCGTCTTCGCCGTCGTCCTCGCCCAGGGGATCGTCGCCTCGCTCGGCGGGGGAGTGCGCTGGGGCCTGCTGACCGAGATCCTCCCCAAAGGGGGCTATCTGCTGGGGCGTTCGGTCTTCAACATGCAGAGCGGACTCATGCAGATCACCGGTTACGCCACCGGCGGCGCCCTGATGACGGTGCTTTCGCCGCGCGCCTGTCTGCTCACGGCGGCCGGGCTGTTCCTCGCGGCGGCCGCCGGACTCCGCCTCGGCCTGACCCACCGGCCGCCGCGCGCCACGGGCCGCCCCTCCGTCCGGGTGACCTGGCGCACCAACGCCCTGCTGTGGTCCTCCCGGCCCCGCCGCCACGTCTACCTGGCCCTGTGGATCCCGAACGGCCTGGTCGTCGGCTGCGAATCCCTCTACGTGTCCTACGACCCCGGCGCCGCCGGCACCCTGTTCGCCTGCGGGGCGCTGGGCATGTTCGCCGGTGACGTGACCGTCGGGCGCCTGGTGCCGGCCGCCGTCCGCCCGCGCCTGGGCACACCCCTGCTCGTCCTGCTGGCCGTGCCGTATCTGGCCTTCTTCCTGCACCCCGCTCTCCCGGCGGCCGCCGCCCTGGTCACCGTGGCCTCCGTCGGCTTCGGCGCGAGCCTGGTCCAGCAGGAGCGACTGATGGCCCTGACCCCCGGCGAACTGAGCGGCCACGCCCTCGGACTGCACTCGGCGGGCATGATGACCCTGCAGGGCGCGAGCGCGGCCCTGGCGGGTTCGGTGGCCCAACTCACCTCGCCCGCCCGGGCGATGACACTCACCGCGCTGGCGTCCCTCGCCGTGACGGCGGCCCTGGCTACGACTGCTCGACGGGCGGAGCGACCGGCCCGGGCGCCTGGACCGGCAGGGGTGCGGTAGGCGCGGCGGGAGGTGCCGTGGCTGCGGCGGGCGGTGCGGTGGGCGCGGCGGGTTGCTGGGTGGGCCCCGCCGGTTGGGTGGCGGGCGGTTCCCCGAAGTGCCGGGCCGCCTTGTCGAAGTACCGCAGCAGCTCCACCGGGAAGGGCATCACCAGCGTCGAGTTCTTCTCGGCCGCGACCTCCACGACCGTCTGCAGCAGACGCAGCTGCATGGCCTCGGGCGTGTCGGACATGATGCGGGAGGCGTTCGCGAGCTGCTGCGCGGCCTGGAACTCGCCGTCCGCGGTGATGACCCGCGCCCGGCGCTCCCGCTCGGCCTCCGCCTGCCGGGACATGGACCGCTTGAGGGACTCCGGAAGCTGTACGTCCTTGATCTCGACCCGGTCGATGTGGACACCCCAGCCGGCCGCCGGGCTGTCGATCATCAACGCCAGCCCCTCGTGCAGCCGTTCCCGGTCGGACAGCAGGTCGTCCAGGTCGCTCTTGCCGATGATCGACCGCAGCGAGGACTGGGCGACCTGCCCCACGGCGAAGGTGTAGTCCTGGACCTCGATCGCGGCCTGCGCCGGGTCCGTGACCCGGAAGTACACGACGGCGTCGACCTTGACCGAGACGTTGTCCCGGGTGATGCCCTCCTGGGTGGGCACCGGCATGGTGACCACCTGCACGTTCACCTTCCGCATCCGGTCGGCGAACGGGATCAGGAACGTGACCCCCGGCTGCCGGTAGCCCGGCAACGCCCGGCCCAGCCGGAACACGACCCCGCGTTCGACCTGGTTGACCACCCGCATGCCGCTGCGCAGCACGAGCAGGACCAGTACCGCCACCACCACGACCGTGACCACGGTGCCTTCCATGGCACTCCATTTCCTCACAGGTCCCGGCCGGACGGACCGGCCGGGACACCGATGTGATTGAGCCACGGATGAGGACATCGCGGGGGCCCGCGAGGATGCGGCCGTATGCGTCAGGAGTTCGTCAAGACTCCCCGGCCACCGGTCGCGAGCCATCAGCCGTCAGTGGTGACCGTGGCCGCGGGTGAAGGGCTCGAAGGTGTGGCTGAACTGCCAGGTGTCCTGGGCGATGCCCGAGCAGGAGTTGGCGCCCGCGGTGCCCACGCAGCCACCGTTGTCGCGCTGGAGCGCCCAGAAGGAGAGCGTGTCGATCCCCTTCGCGACGGCCCACTTCTCCACCTTCACGGCGTCCTGCGCGGTGAAGGTCTCCTCCGGTCCGAAGTCGTCGATGCCGGGCATCTCGGTGACACCGATCATGTGCCAGAGCTTCGCCGGGTTCTTCTTCGGGTACAGGGCGGCCAGTTGGGTCCGCAGCCCGGTGGCGGCGGTCACGGTGTCGGCCGCCATGTCGTGTGTGGCGCCGTCCCAGTAGTCGAACGTCATGATGTTGACGACGTCCACGCGCGCCCCGTTGTCGACGGCGTTCTGCAGCAGGGCCACGCCGTTGGGCGCGAGGCCGGTGTTCGTCGTCGGCAGGGTGTAGGAGAACTGCACGGGCCGGCCGCTGCGTTCGGCCCAGCGCTCCACCTTGGCGATGGCCTTGTTGCGGCGGTCGATGCCGGCGGCGTTGTTGATCGAGTCGGCCTCGATGTCCAGGTCGATGCGGGTGACGCCGTACGTCGTGACGAGGCTCTCGTACACCTTGGCGATGGCGTCGACGCTGGTGCAGTTGTCGGCGAGTTCGGTGCCCGTGGTGTCGGCGCTGTAGCCGCCGAAGGACGGGATGACGTTGCCGCCGCGGGCCTGGATCGTGGCGATGTCCGCGCCGAAGGCGGCCTCGGAGATCGGCTGGGTGGCGTCGCCGTTCCAGTCGGCGGTGCACGAGCCCGCCGCGGGCGTCTGGAGGAACGCCAGCGTGAGGTACTTGTTGCCGGACGCGGCGGCGAGTGCGGCCGGGCTCTCGCCGGTCCACGCCTCGAAGTACGGCGCGGCGACGTGCGCCGGCATCGGCCGCGCGGGATGCGGGGGTTGGGCGGGGGCGGCCTGCGGGGAGGCGAGGGCGCCGCCTCCCGAGAGAGCCACGAGCCCGGCGGACGCTGTGCTCACGGCCAGACAGGACAGCAACGCGCGAAGAGGACCAGGTCGTCTCATTGACGCTCCCAGGAAGAAGGGACAGCGGAGGCTGGGGGGAACAGCGCCATCGTTGGACTAGACCAATTGTCTGTCAAGGTTCTTTACTGGTAACTGACCGATTCGCCCCATGGGGAAGGGCATCCACCGGGTCCGGTGGATGCCCTTCCCCATGGGGCGAATCGATGACGTGTCGGACGGTGCTCCTCGCTCAGGCGACCACGGTGAACAGGCCCGTACGGTCGCCGAGTCTGCCGAGCGAGATCTTGCCGGGGATGCCGTTGGCCTCGGCGCCCGAGTAGCCGAGGTGGCGCTGCCACTTGGCGTAGGCGGCGACGGTCGTCGAGCCGAAGGATCCGTCACCGGCGTACGTCTTGGCGAGGTACCCCAGCTTGACCAGCGCCGCCTCGGTGAGGTTGGTCCCCGCCATGTAGCTGACGTGCCCCTGCTTGGCGCCGGGGTCGGCCTTCGCGGCCCGCACCAGGCGGGACAGGTCGACGCGGGGCTTGCCGGGACCGGGCTTCGACGGCGCCGGCTTGCCAGCCCCGGACGCGAGCTGCTTCTTCACGTCGGCCCGGAAGTCGTCCATGTCGAAACTGGGGTCGATCTTGCCGGGCTGGACCTCCTTGTGCCCGGCGACGGACTTCTCGGACCATCCGTGGGCCCGGCACAGCGCCGCCGCCCACCGCACGGCCTTCTCGTACTGCGCGTCCGGGTAGGGGTCCTTGCCGGTGCCGAGGTTCTCGATCTCCAGGCCGTACAGGCAGTCGTTGCCGTCGGCGTTGGCCTGGTTGTCGTGCGGCAGCGGCTTCTCGGCGCGCAGCGCGTTGAGGACGTCGAGGTCGACCGACCCGGCGTGGTTGGCCCGGCCGTGGCCGATCATCCACAGGCCGTCGGTCTTGCCGAGCCAGGCGTGGCAGAGCGGTCCGGGGAGGTCGGACCTGCCCTTGTAGCAGAGCTCCTTGTCGTTGTGGCCGGCGGTGTGGTGGATCAGCACGCCGATCACGGGACCGAACGACCTGCCGGTCGCCGCGTCGCGGTTGTGGGTCTTCCAGCCGGCGTGTTCGTGAACGCTGAGACCCTCGGCCTTCAACGCGGCAAGCGTTTTCGCGGCGGACAAGGGTGTGGCCATGTCTGCGGTCCTTCCGGATCTGCACATCGAACGGGCATACGGAACAGGCACGTTGAGCGGGGTGCGGCTCGGTCCTCATCGGCCGGATGCACACCCCGTACCACTCAGCATCGCGGAATCACGCCCCGCGCGAGGTGAAATCCGGCCGTTGCCCGCGTCCTTCGTCCCCACCGCGACGTCCGGTCGCCGGCCGTATCCAGCGGGTCATCACCCGTCGCGTCGGCCGCCCACCACCGGACCACTGAGGACGATCACCAGGCCAGGCGCGGGTGCCGGCACCGACCACCCCGGCCGCCGGCCGGGGGATCGCGCCGAGCGAGGGGCCGTACCGGTCCCTCTCTCCGGTGGCCGGAAGAAGCAGACGAGTTCGGCCGCCGTCACGGTGTCCGGATTCTGCGTTCTGCCGTCGCGTCAGGCCTCGTGCCGGGCCCGTTCGTCGCGCCGGACCGCACCGGCAGGGGCCCACGAACCCGTCCGACGACGGTGAACGCGCTTACCTCAAGCGGGGCGGATCAGGCGAGGCAGATCAGGCGGGGTGGATCGGGCGGGGCGGATCAGGGGAGGCAGATCGGGAGAGGCAGATCAGGCGTGGCAGATCAGGCGAGGCGGATCGGGCGAGGCGGATCGGGAGAGGCAGATCAGGCGTGGCAGATCGAGCGAGGCAGATCACGCGGGCCTGGTCGCCGACACCGGCGTCACCGTCGCCGTGTTGTCGCACTCCGCGAAGACGCCGTCGTCCAGGGCCACTTGATGCGCTCCGGCGCCGGGGAGGCCGACCACCAGGGTGGGGTACGCCGAGGGATCGGCGCCGGACGCGCAGTAGCCGTCGCCCTCGCCCTGGACCTGGACGAAGGTCAGCTTCACCCAGGCCGTGGCACCGGGAGCCACCCGCACCGGGGACGCCGACCCGGTACGGGTCACCGACAGCGGGGAGTTGTGCTCCGGAGAGCCGTTGCCGGCCCCGGCGACGGAAGGATGCCCGCTGAGCGCGCACGCGGCCCCGGAGACGTTGGTGAACCCGACGACGGCGGCCCCCGTCCCCGTCCCGCTGGGCCGGTCGACGGCCTGCCGCGCGATGACGTCGAGCGCGGAGGGGGGACACGATGTGAGGGCATCGGTGCCGGTGCCGGTGCCGGTGCCTGTACCCGTACCGGTGCCGGTGTGGACGCCGGTGCCGGTGCCGCTCCCGGCCTCCGTGCCCCCGGTCCCGGCGGAGGTGGTGTCCGCCGGGGTGGACGGGCCGCCGGTACCGGTCTCCGGCGCGCCGCCCGCCGCCGCACCCGACGGGGACGACGAGACGCCCGCCGTCCCCGGGGAGGCCCCGGCCGCGGTCCCGGAGTCCTCACCGTCCCCCTGACACCCGGTCACGACCAACGCGGCCGAGGCCGCGACCACCGCCACCAGGGTCCCGCGCACACCGTTGCCCCACCGGATTCCGTACCGCATGACATCCCCCGAACTCGCGTCGCCCGGAGCGGCCCTCGCCACCCCTCGCCGACGCAGACAGCTCCGGCTCACCAGGGGTTCTCCGGCCCGTCCTGCTGTGACTCGGCGGTGACGAAACCGAACCCGGGCGTGGTCAAACGGGACGCGAGAGGTCGAAAAACAGGGCGCCGGGAGCGACGAAGGGAGGGCGGGGCACCGAGGGCCGGAGGAGGAAACCGCCCCTATGCCTGGTCCGCCGGCACCGTCCCCGCCGTAGCGGAGACTCCCGCCGCACGGCCGGATCCGGCCGCACCGGCGGCTTCCGACGGCACCGCACCGGCGCCTCCCGTCACCGCACCGGCGCTGGCCGTTCCGTCGCAGGGCGGGGCGTCGGGCAGGTACTCCTTCGCCCACTCGCCGAGCCCCCTGATCGAGGGTTCGAGTGCGGCTCCCGAGCCGGTCACCCGGTAGGAGACCCGCAGGGGCGGACCTTCGTCGACCTCGCGCACCACGAGCCCCGCGGCGCCGAGCTCGGCGAGCCGGTCGGAGAGCATGCGCTCGCTGATTCCGGGGATGGCCCGGCGCAGGTCGGCGAAGTGGGTGGGCTGGCTCATCAGCACGGACAGGATCGGCCCGCTCCAGCGCTTGCCGAGCAGCTGGAAGACGCGCGTGATGCCGTCGTCCACTCGCTTGCACACGGACGCGTCGTGGATCTCCTCTGCCGCCATGCCTCCAGGGTACTACCCGGCCGTAGGGGGCTAAATAAAAGTAAGTGACTGTGTTATCAATAGTGGAGTACGAAACTTCAGCTCGCTCGCAGCGTGCTGCGGGCTCGCTTCCCTGGAGACACTCATGGCCACCCTGCTTCACATCGACTCGTCCGTGTTCACCGGCGAGGCATCGTCGTCCCGTGCCGTGACGGACGCCTTCCGCAAGACCTGGCAGGAGCAGCACCCCGACGGCACGGTGATCTACCGCGACCTCGCCGCGGACCCCGTCCCGCACCTCACGGCCGACGCCCACACCGCCGGCTTCGCGGACCCGGCCGCCCACACGCCCGGGCAGGCGGCGGCGTTCGCCGAGAGGGTCAGGCTGATCGAGGAGCTGGAGCACGCGGACGCGGTGCTCATCGGGGCCCCGATGTACAACTACACGATCCCCTCGACCCTCAAGGCGTGGCTGGACAGCGTGATCCTGATGGGCCGCACCGCGGGTGAGACGCCCTCCGCCAAGGGGACCCCGGTCACCGTCGTGGCCAGCCGCGGCGGCTCGTACGCGCCGGGCACCCCGCGCGAGCCCTACGAGTACGTGCAGAACTACCTGACGGCGGTCCTCGCCGACGCCCTCGGCCTCGACCTGGACTTCATCGTCCCCGAACTCACGATGGCCCCGCACGTCCCGGCCCTGGCCGACCTCATCCCCCTCTTCGAGTCCTCCCGCGACCGCGCCCTCCAGGACGCCACCACCAAGGCAAAGTCCCTGGCCCAACGCTTCACGGCGTAGGGGGAGTTGGGGCGGGGATTTCGTCCGCCGGTGGGGGCGGCCTGTGGGGCGTGGTCGATCGTCTCGTCCTCGAGGCCGACCGAGCGGAGCGTGAGAGGCAGGACGTGGGCCGAGTCCGCGACGACGAACGCGTCGCAGACGTCGCTGCCTCACGGGGTGGCGGTCGGCGATCCGTCGCATGATCATGAAGCGGGCGTCGGGTACGGCAGCCTGAACGGCACCGAACCCTGACAACTGCTCGCCGACCAAGCACTACCAGAGGTAGGCGGATAGTCCGGCAATACCGCGGGCCCAGGGCACGTCCCTGGGCCCGCACGCTTCTTTGGGGGAAGCCATCAGCACGTCAGAAATACTCACCGCCACGGGAATCGACCTCTCCTACGGCAGTCAGCTCGCAGTCCGTGACGTCCATCTGTCGATCTCCCGCGGGGAGGTCGTGGCGGTCACCGGACAGAGCGGTTCCGGCAAGTCCTCGCTCCTGTACTGCCTTGCCGGCGTCCTGCCCGCAACCCGTGGGCAGGTGCGGTTCGAAGGGCGGTCGCTCGGTGACCTCGACGACGAGGAGATCAGCACCCTTCGCCGGGAGCACTTCGGATTTGTCTTCCAGTACGGCGAGTTGCTACCCGAACTCACGGTGGAGGAGAACACCGCTCTGCCGCTTCGCCTGGCCGGGCACCGCAAGGGGCCCGCTCTCGCGGCAGCCGGCGAAGTACTCGAACGCCTCGGGCTCGGCGAACTGCGGGAGCGCCGGCCCGCGCAGGTCTCCGGCGGGCAGAGCCAGCGCGTCGCGGTGGCACGGTCCCTGGTGCACCGCCCCGCCATCGTCTTCGCGGACGAGCCGACCGGGTCGCTCGACAGTGCCAACGCCTCCGCCGTGCTGAAGGAGTTCCTCGACCTGGCCCGGTCCCGAGGGACAGCCGTCGTCCTGGTGACGCACGACCGGGCCATCGCCGCGCAGGCCGACACCCACTACACGATGACCGACGGAGTCCTCGGCTCGCGGGGTGTGATGTGACGGAGTTCCTGCTCGGCGTGCGCCTGCTGTTCGGCACGGGACGCGGCAACCGCATACGTTTCTTCCTGATGGCGGCCGGCGGTTCGGTCGGCGTGTGCTGCCTCGCGCTCGTCCTCACCGTTCCGGCGATCCTCGACGCCCATGACGGACGTGCCGCCGCACGGCAACCCGTCACCTCCGCCGGCGGACCGGCGGACGGCACTCTCGTTCTGCAGCGCTCCGACGCGTACGGCTCCAAGTCCTTCACCCGTGTGTTCGTCGCCGGGGGCGCCCAGGGTACGCGGACCCCACCGCCCGGATTGCGTGAACTACCGCGCGCCGGTGAGGTGTTCGTGTCGCCTCGGGTGCACGACCTCCTGCGTGAGGCACCCGCTGTCAGCGCCTTGCTGCCCGGACGCGAGACGGGCGTGATCCACCCGGCCGGGCTCGCCCACCCCGACGAGCTCTACGCCTACATCGGTACCACTCGGGCCCGGATCGCCGAGGAAGGGCGGACCCTGAAGGGATTCGGCTACAGCTACGCCCCGTTTCCCGCCGTGGAGCCGTCCACTCTCACCGATGTGCGGTTCGCCCTGGCGACGCTGGTCCTGCTGCCCCTCGCCATCTTCCTGTCCGTCTGTGCCCGGCTTTCGGCCGCCGGCCGGATGCGCCGATTGGCGGCGCTGCGCCTGCTGGGACTGAGCAAGAGGGGAATCCAGCGGGTGAACGCCGCCGAGACCGTCGTGGCCGCGCTGCTCGGCGCGGTTCTCGGGCTCGGCGAGTACTGGCTGCTCAACCAGGTGATGTCGAGGGCCGGCCTGCCGGGGCTGCGGTGGTACCCGGGCGACGGCGCCCTGTCCGCGACCACGGTGGTCGTCTGTCTGATCGGCTGCCCCGCCCTGGCCTGGTTCGTCGGCCGGAAGAGCGCTCGTGACGCGAGCGCCAACCCACTGGCGGTACGGCGTACGGCGGTGCCACGACCACCGTCCAGGTGGGGCGGCCTGCTCCTGGTCGTCGGCCTGGGCATCGTGTGCGGCTACTGCGCGACGGGCCTGACGGGCCACCCCGCCTCGAGCGTCGGCGTGAACGCGCTGCTCGTGGTTGCCGGAGTCGTGCTGACCGGCCTCGGACTCGTACTGACGCTGCCGCTTCTCTCGTACCTGGTGGCCGGCCGCCTGGCGAGATCCACCCAGTCCCTCACACTGAACCTGGCGATGCGACGCAACGAAGCGGAGCCGGGAAGCGCGATGCGCGTCGTCACCGGTCTCGTGCTGCTCGTCTACGCGGCCTCCCTCGCCCAGGGCGTTCTCATCCAGCTCGAACAGGTCACCCGCCCGTCCGGGCCGGCGCAGGACTACTCCCTTCACCTCTCGGCGCTCACCGCGCGGCAGCAGCGGGAACTCGCCCATGTGCCCGGGGTACGTTCGCAAGCCGTGATGATGGATTCCTGGGTCGACCTCGACGCCCCGCGGGCGGAGGCGGCCCTGTCCTCTTCGGCCACGGCTCTGGTCGCCACCTGCGCCCAACTGGACCGGATGGTCCGGAGCTCCGCGGGATGCGTGGACGGGAAGGTGATGCGGCTCGTCGATCCCAACTCGAGCCTGGGGTCCGACCTGAGGCCCGGGTCGTCCTTCCGGTTCCGCTTCCACGTCGACGGCGGGAAGGACAGGAACGTCGACCTCACGCTGCCCGCCGGACAGATCGTGTACAGCGGCTACGCGGCCTCCGCGGCCGGCAACGCCGTACTCCTCGTTCCACCGTCCGCCCTGCCCGCCGACGCACGCCCCCGTGACGCGGAACTCGTCCTCACCAGCAGCTCGGACCCGGACCAGGTCCGCCGCGTCCTAGACGGCATCGCCGCCGTCGCCCCGATCGCCGAGATCGAACTCGTCGGACTCAACGTTCAGGGGCTGGAGCAGATCTCAGTGGTCGAGACCCTCCTGGCACTGGGCATGATCATGGGACTGGTCATCGGAGTGGCCGCCTTCCTCGTGTCGGTCACCGACCGAGCCGTCGAGCGCCGTGCGCAGGTCACCGCCGTCACGCTGATCGGCGCACGGGCGAGAACCATGAGGGCCGTGCAGTGCGCCCAGGTCGTGCTGCCGCTGAGTGTCGGTCTCGTGCTGGCGCTGGTGGCGGGCAAACTCGCCGAGTCCAGCTACCTGATCACCGGGGGCGGCGCGGTGCGCTGGGACCTGCCCGGTCTGCCCTTGCTCGTCCTGGCCGCGGTGGGCGTGGTGGCGGCAGCGACGGTGGGCTCCCTCCCCCTGGTGGGCCGCCGGATCGACCCGGAACTGATCCGGCGCGACTGACGGACCCCGCCGGACGGCGAGTTCCGTGTCCCCGGGGGATCTGTGGGTGCCGTACACCTCTGGGTGTCCCCGGGGCACGGAAGGTCGCCTCGCCACGCTCACCGTGCGGTGGGGGCAGATCTACGGTCCACGACGGGGTGTTCCTGGGGGCTGAATGGCCGCGTCGTCGCCGTGACGATCCATGTCGTGCAGCGGCGGCCGCGGTGCGAGAAGCCGTGTGCCGGCCGCGTCCGGCCGCCTGAAGGGCGTGCCGGAGGGGGCTCGACGGCATCAAGGGCATGCGAGGGCACGCCCGGGGGAGTTACGGCGCCGGCTCGTGGCCGGCCGCCGAAGTCACTGCCGCGGTCGGAGTCAGCGCGCCCCGCGGTGAACCGTGCCCACGTCCGGGATGGACGCCTGCCCCTCGTCGAACGCGTACGTCTCGTCCTCGCCGAAGCCGAAGTCGGGCGCCTGGAAGGGGTTCGTCGCGGGAGGCGGCGACGCCGCGGCGGCGGCGGAGCCGTGCGCCCCTCCCGGGGCGGAGAACAGCGAGGTCAGGTCGATGAGGGGTCTCCCATTCGGTACAGGCCCATGAGGAAGCCTGGCGTGCCGTGACCGGGCACAGCGGTGGTACAGCGGTCCTACAACTTGCTCATCTTCGCGTACGGGCTGAGGATCCGCTCCTGCGCCGAACCGAAATCGACGAGGACCGCGATGCCCTCCTCGACGCCGATCACCCGGCCGAGGCCGTACATGTCGTGGGTGACCTGGTCACCCACGGCGAAGTGCTTGGTAGGGGGCGCGACCGGTGCCTTGAAGGGACTGGACGGCAAACTGCGCTTCAGTGCTGGTGGCTTTGTCATCACCACCAGTATGCGCCCGCGGGTATCCATTCGGTACGGCTGTCGGCATCCACTCTTCCGCTCCGCATGCCCTCGGTAGGGGCCCCGGAGACGGCCAGACCGAATCACCTTGCCGTTGACCTGCGGATTCTTCGGCCGGGCAGGCCGCGGGATGGGCCGACCGCCCTCGGTATCGATCGGGCTGCGGTTCGCATCCGGAGCGGTACCGCCCCCTCGCGAGGCCCCGACGCGGACGCCGGACGCGGGAACCGCGCCCCTCGGACCCCTCGCAGGGTGCGTGACGGCCGGAGTGGAGCCGCCGCGGAGGGGAACTGGGGAGGGTCCTGGTCCGGACACCTCGGAGGGCAGGTCAGCGGCCTGGTGCGGGGGCGTGGATCTTTCGGGGCCGCCGGCAGGGAGGCACCTGCACGACCCGTTCCCGCTGTTACCGAAGCGGCGATCGGACCATCGGTCGTTACTCACTTTCGGGTGACGGCTCGGAAACCGCCGGGGTGGCGCGCCCTGGCGGACGGACACCACGGGCCAACCGCCACAAGACGCCCTGACTTGTTTCACCGTCAACTTCACGCCCGTACGGCATAAATGGACATTGCATCCAAGAGTCACGGAGATATGGGCAATAGGTAACACCCGCCATGTTTCCATCGCTTTCGCCGCGGCCGGTGGACAGAGTGTGAGGGCGCGGCCAGCCGGTCGCCACCCGCACACCGCACCGACCCCCTCGGCAACCACGAGAGCCGCCGAGGACAGGTGCCCGCACCATGCAGGGGGACTTTGTGTCCGTTTCCGCATCTGTCACCGCCCGGCGTCTGGCCGCCGCCACGCTCGCGGCAGGCGCCCTGGTCGCCGTCGTGACGCTGCCGGCGTCCGCCGCCGACCTCGCCCGCCCCGGCCACCCCCGGGTGGAGATCTCGGCCGTGCAGTACGACTCCCCCGGACCGGAGGACCGTTCCAACCGCTCCCTCAACAAGGAGTGGGTGGAACTCACCAACGACGGGCGTCACACGGTCAACCTCGACGGCTGGACGCTGCGGGGAGAGGACGGCCGGACCTACACCTTCCACCACTACCGCCTGGAGGGTCGCGCCACGGTCCGCATCCACACCGGTGAGGGCCGTGACTCGAACTCGGACCTCTACCAGGACCGCCACAACTACGCGTGGGACAACCGTTCCGACACGGCCACCCTGCGCAACGAGTACGGCCGCTTCATCGACGCCGCCTCCTGGGGCCGCCACCACGGTGACGACCGCTGGCACGGTGACGACCGTCGCCACGGTGACGACCGCCGGCACGGCGACGACCGCCGGCACGGTGACGACCGCCGGCACGGTGACGACCGCCGGCACGGTGACGACCGCCGCCACGGTGACGACCGCCGCCACGGTGACGACCGCCGGCACGGTGGCGACCGCCACGAGGGGGGCAACCGTCACGGAGGCGACAACCGTCACGAGGGCGGCGACCGTCACGAGGGCGGCGACCGTCAGCACGACGGCCGGCACTGACTGACACCCGCACCGCGGTCCGGTGACCGCTGAATCCGGCCCACCGGCACCAACCAGGCGGCGCGCCAGGCCCTTTGGGGCTTGGCGCGCCGCCGACGTATGTCACGGGGCCGGCGTCCTCTGTACGGAACGGACCGCGCGCCACCCGCCCTCCGGACGCCTTCCCTTCGTGGGGGCGTACGCGGGGGAGCGCACACAGGTGCCGCGCCCGGTACTCCGTACCCTCACTCTCCCGCCGCGCGACCTGCCCCCCTCCAGGCTTCTCCACGCCCTCCTGTCACTCTTCCGGGCGCGTAACCGGCGCCACAACAATGGCCCCTCATGCGGTCGCTCCTCACAGCGGCGGCCGCGTTCGCCCCGTGCCAGGGGAAGGCATCGGGGACGCGAGGCAACAGGGCGGCCCGACGGTCGTCGCGGAAGAGGCGGCAGCGAGCCGTCGGGGGGCAACAACACCATGTCCGATCACAGGACCACGGCCGCCGAGTACCCGGTGCCGGGGCGGGGAGCCGGGGCGGCGGAAATCCCCGCACGAGGCGCACGAGGCGCACGAGGCTCACGTGGTGAGGGAAGCCGCCGCCGTAGCAGACCTCACCCCACAGGCCGACGGGCGCACGGCGCGCACCGGCGACGCCTGGTCACCCAGGGAGCGGCCTCGCTCCTGGAGACAGCCGTGATCCTCCCCGCCCGCGACGAGGAGGCAGGCGTACTGCTGGCACTGGAGTCGCTGGCCGCGCAGAGCACGCCACCGGACCTGATCATCGTCGTGGTCAACAACTCCTCCGACCGCACCGAGGAGTTCGCCCGCGAGTTCGCCGGACGACCCGGGGTGCCGCGCACCGTCGTCTTCAACCTGCCGGACAACCCGCACAAGAAGGCGGGTGCCCTCAACCACGGCATCGGCTGGCTGCACCGGTCGGCCGGAGGGCTCGCCGCCGCCGCGAAGTACCTGCTGGTCATGGACGCGGACACCAGCCTGCATCCGAAGTTCCTGGAGCGGGCGCGCAACGTGATGGCGTCCGACCGGCGCGTCGGCGGACTCAGCGCCACCTGCCTCGGCCGTACCGGACTGTGGAAGAACCTCTGGCAGCGCTACCTGCTGGGCATGCAGATCATGGAGTACGGCCGCTACGCCCGCGGCCGCTACCGCTTCGGCATCCACAGCATGTCGGGCGCCGGCTCCTTCTACCGGACCGAAGCGCTGCTGAGCATCCTGCGCTGGCGCGGCGAGGTGTTCTGGGAGGACCACACCAACCTCGTGGAGGACTACGAGACGACGCTCGCTTTGAAGGAAGCGGGCTGGAAGGTCACGGCGAACCAGCACTGCATCGCCTACACCGATCTCATGCCCACGCTGCGCGAGCTGATCGGCCAGCGGGAGCGCTGGGGACGCGGCACCGTCGACACACTGCGCCGGCGCGGCTGGACGAAGCACACCTGGTTCTCCATCACCAGCATGGTGCTCGGCTTCGCCGGTTTCCTGTACACGCTGTGCTGGCTGGGCGCCTGGGCCGGCGTGATGGTGACCTCGGGCTTCGTCCTCGACCTGGCCTGGCTGAGCCTGGTCGCCTTCTGGATCGTGTACGCCGCCTTCCGCACCCGCCACCTCGGCTGGAAGGGCGTCCTGGTCGACGTCGCGATGCTGCCGGGCCTGGTCTTCTCGACGGTGCGGGCCTACTGGTTCGTCTCCTCGGTCGTGAAGTCGTACGCGACCCGCGTGACCGTCTGGAAGTGACCCCCGCCCCGGCCATCGCTTCACGCGCTCACCGCGCCCCGTGACTGGCCTGACCGGCCTGACCGGCCTGACCGGCCTGACCCATCTGACCCGCACAGCCCGTCTGCCCCAAGGGAACCCACGTGGCCGAGAGGCCACCGAGAGGAAGACAACCGTGAACTACCTCACCGGTACCGGAACCGGAATCGTCGCGGGGACCGCGTCCCTCGCGGCCACCGGCAGTTCCTCGACCGCGCATCTGGTCGTCGCAGCCAGCCTGACCCTGGTCCTGGGCGGCCTGACCACCTACGTCGCCGCGGCCCACCGCCGCCGACGTGACGCGAGCGTGGCTGGCGACTGACCGGAGGGCGGGGGTGGCCGACCAACGCTGACGGCCGGTCAGCGTCGGCCGGGCACACGCGACGCGGGAAGGCCCCGGACCTTGATCGGTACGGGGCCTTGGTGCTGGTGCTGGTGCCGGCGTGGGTGCGGTCGGCAGGAGTTCGCGTCGCACCCTCGGCGTGGGCCGCCGGAGTCGGTCGTCCCTAGTCGACGTCCACCCGGCCGTCCCTCGGCTTCTGCTCCTTGCTGGAGGGCAGCTGGAGCAGGCGGTTGTCCTTGCCCTCCTCCGAGCGGCGACCGTCGGGGCGGTTGCTGTCCGCGTCCTGGTTGCCCAGGTTCTGCCGGACCGAGTCGAGGATGGTCAGGCCCTGGGACACCAGGCCGGCGGCGATCTCGCCGAGGCCGTCCGCGCCGTTCAGGACGTTGACGTTGGCGCCGGCGAGACCACCGGCGGCCTCCTTGACGATCTGCGGGAGCTGGTCGATCAGCATCCGGTCGAGGGCGACCCGGTCGTACGAGGCCGCCGCCTCCGCCTGGATCTTCATCCGCTGCGCATCGGCGGCGGCGAGGATCCTGACCCGCTCGGCCTCGGCCTCGGCGGGCCTCACGATCTCGGCCACCAGCTGCTGCTCACGCAGTTTGGCCTGGCGCTGGGCCAGCTCCGTCTGGACGGCGAGCACCTCCTGCTGGGCGTGGGCCTGCGCCAGCGGACCGGCCTGCGCGGCCTGCGCCTGGGCGCGGTCCACCTCGGCCGAGTACTCCGCTTTGACGATGGCAGTCTGCCGGGCGTACTCCGCCTGCTCACGGGCCGCGGCCTGCTCCGCCTGGGCGGCTGCCTGGGTGGCCTGCGCCTGGGCGATCTGGGCCTGCCGCTGGATGGCCGCCTTGTGCGGAGCGGACATGGCGTCGATGTAGCCGGTCTCGCCGTCGTCGATCGACTGGATCTGCAGGGAGTCCACGGTCAGGCCGATCTTCGCCATCTCGGTCTTGGAGGTGTCCAGGACCTCCGCGGCGAGCTTCTGCCGCTCGGTGACGATCTCCTCGACCGTCATCGAGCCGATGATGGCCCGCAGGTGGCCGGCGAAGATCCGGCCGGTGAGCACCGACATCTGCTCCTGGTCGGAGAGGAAGCGCTGGCCCGCGTTGATGATGCTCTCGTGATCGTTGCCGACCTTGAAGGCGATGACCGCGCGGACGTGCAGGGCGATGCCCTGCTTGGTCACGCAGGTCTCGGTGACCTCGGACTCACACATGGAGAGGGTGAGGAACCGGACCTTCCGGAAGACCGGGAGCACGAACTTTCCGTGCCCCGTCACCACTCGGAACGGCGCGCCCCCCAGTCCCCGCCTGCCTCCCGAGATCAACATCGCCTCGTCGGGGGCGGGAACGCGGTAACCGAACATGCCTGTACTCCTCAGTCTGCGTCAGCGGTGTCGTCGCCGAGCGCGTCCAATGGATCCACCCACTCGATGACGCCGACCTCGCGGCATCCGCGTGATTCGATCACGAGCACCGTCGAGCCGGCGGACAGAGGGCTCTCCGACCAGGCGAGGAATGTCTCCGAGCCGCCTCTGACGCGCACCAGGATCTCGCCGGGGCCCGCGGATCCGCGCGTTCCGATAAGTACCTTCCCCGTGCGGCCGACCACGGCCTCGTCCTGCGGCATCACCGGCCGTCCTCCTCGTCCTGCCCCCATGATTCCGACGATAGACCCCCACAGCCCGGGACCCAACGGCCGGGAGGGCACGGTCTGAACCAACGGGAGAACCGCGCCACGTCGGGGCCCGGAGGGATGCCGTGTCACGGGGGCCGGGGTGACCGCTCCCTTACGGCCCGGACGACCGGACCGGGCCCCCGTCGGGCTCGGCAACACCCCCGCCTCCAGACCGTTTCGTGACGCTGGACCTCGAATATCAGCTCACCCGCGAGACCATTAACGATATTGAACGTTTTTTCGACCTCTTTAGTTTATTGCCGCCACTGACGGCGACTGGAAGAATTCACCCCCGGTGTTATTTGATACAAGGGGGGACAGTGAGAGGTAAAACGCGTCGGGTGGTATCCGTTGCAGTCGTATGCGCATCAGCGGCAGCCTTGACGGTGGTCAGTGGTGGAACGAGTGAAGCGGCGAGTCGTAGCTGCTGGCGGGCGAGCCACAGCCACACCATCACCAAGTTGAGGGTTCCCCTGCTGGAAAGCGGATTCACCTACCACTGGTGCGCCAGGAACGGTCGGGTAGACGAATTCGTCGTCGAAAGTTGGCACAGCGTCATCAGGAATTGGGTCTGGGCTTCCGACCCGCGGTCCGACATTCGGCCGACCATGTCCCTGGGGCAGGATCATCTGCACATCTACGCCGACTTCAGCGCGAAGTCGACGCTCTCGGGCAGTGCGAGGTTCAGGGGCAGAAGGGGTGAGGTGAACGTGAGTTGGTCGCCCGGCCGGCTGGGCGACCACTACGAGATCGACCTGTGGCCGGATGGGCGTCTCACGGGCCAGTCCTGGAAGGGCTGACCTTCATTCGCCAGAGCATCGGACACAGAGGGCGCCCCGGTCTGCGGTCAGCCCGCAGGCCGGGGGCTTGCCGGGGGCGTGCCGGTGAGCCAGTCGCGGGGCAGCAGCGGCAGGGTGTGCGCCACGTCCTGGACGTCCGTGGCCGGCAGGCCGACCTCGAAGCGGGTGCCGGGCCGCCCGTCGGGGCGGTCCGACACGGTGATCCGGCCCTGGTGCAGGGCGACCTGCTGGGCGACCAGGGTCAGGCCGAGGCCGGATCCCGGACTGTCCGGGCCCCTGCGGAAGCGCTCGAAGACCTCCTCGCGGCACTCCGGAGCAATGCCGGGACCGTGGTCGTCCACGGTGAGAACCGCAGTCGCCTGGTGCCCACTACTCCGCGCGCGCAGGGTCACCTCGATACGGGCGACGCCGTCGGTGGTACGGCCGTGGGTCCAGGCGTTGGCCAGCAGGTTGTCCACCGCTGAGCGCAGCCCCTGCTCCCAGCCGTGCACGCGCACTCCTGAGGTGGCACGCAGGGACACCTCGGCGTCGGGGCGGGTGCGCCGCAGGTCGGTGACCGACGCCTCCACGAGCTCCGCGAGGTCCAGCGGCGTGAACGCGTCCGCCTCGATCAGGTCGCCCTGCGCCAGCGCCTTCAGCATCACCAGCAGACCCAGCAGCCGGGCGTGTTCGCGCCCCAGTTCCCCGAGGACCTCCGTCCGGTCCTCGGCGTCGAGTCCGGGGTGGTCGGTGAGGATGTCGAGGTTGGTCCGCATGCTCATCAGCGGAGTGCGCAGTTCGTGGGAGGCGGTCGCGGCGAACGCCCGCGCGGTGGCCAGCGCCTCCCCGGTGCGTGCCACCTGCTCGTCGTAGCGGGCCAGCACGGTCTGCACCGTGTGCGCGAGGTCGTCCACCTCGGTGATCCGGGTCGGCGTGTGCTCCAGACGTACGCTGCTGGTCCGCGGGTCCAGACCGCTGGTTCGCCGCTGCAGCCGTCGTAGCGGAAGCACCGCTCTGGCGGCGATGGCCCATGCGGCGGCTCCGGCGAGCGCCGCAGACAGCAGTGCTCCGGTCAGCAACCGGCCTCGCACCAGGGCCAGTTCGTCGTGTGCGGTGTCCGGCGACAGCAGCCACAGGTTCGGCGTGGTGCCCTGTTTGGCGGTACCGACGCGCAGCGACAGGACGAGCCAGTCCCTGCCGCCGGACGTCACGGTGACGGGCTTCGGGGCGTCGGGGGGCAGCGCGGGGTACGGCTCGGGCTGCGGACCCGCCGAGATCGTGCCCCGCGGCCCGGTCAGCTTCACGCCCACATCCCGCGCGGAGGTGACCAGTCGGCGTCGGCGGACCTGCTCGAGGAGCGGGTGGTCGGTGCCGGCCACGTCCAGGTACGCCTTGGCGTTCTTCGCCACGACCGTCGCGCGGGCGCGCAGTTGGTCGTCCTGCTGTGTGCGCAGGTCGCCGGCGACCAGGTGCAGCAGCAGCCAGCCGGAGGCGAGGACCAGCACGGGCACGCTCACGCCGACCGCGAGCGCGATGCGGGTGGACAGTTTCACGGCGTGCCCCCGCTGTGCGGTGGCAGGCGGTCCCTGCGCAGGACGAAGCCGACCCCGCGCACGGTGTGCAGAATCCTGGGCCGGTCACCCGACTCCAGTTTGCGCCGCAGATAGCTGACGAAGGTGTCGACGACGTCGCCCCGGACCTGGAAGTCGTATCCCCATACGAGGTCCAGCAGTTGCTCGCGGGTGAGGACGATGCCGGCGTTGCGGGCCAGGACCTCCAACAACGCGAACTCGCGCCGGGTCAGCTGCAGCGGCCGGTCGTCCAGAATCGCCCTGTGAGAGGCGGGGTCCAGCAGGAGGCCACCGACCCGGACAGTTGCGGTGGCGGCGGCCGGCGGGCGGCGCCGCAACAGGGCGTGCAGCCGCAGGACCAACTCCTGGAGCGCGAAAGGCTTGACGAGGTAGTCGTCGCCGCCCACCTGCAGACCCGCCACCCGGTCGGCCGTCTCGTCCAGCGCGGAGAGCATCAGTACGGGTACGTCGTCGCCGTCGCCGCGCAGGGCCCGGCACACGCCGATGCCGTCGAGGCCGGGCATGGAGACGTCCAGGACGATGATGTCGGGCCGGCCGGCGCGGGCCTGAGCGAGACCGGTACGACCGCCGTCCGCGACGTCCACGCTGAATCCGCTCAGCCGCAGACCCCGTGCGAGGGACCGTCGTATCGCCGCGTCGTCGTCGATCACCAGCACCCGCCCCGTCCTGCCTGCCATGCACACCTCGGTTTTCGCCGCGTCGATCGAGTCAGCCGGTCGGAGACCGATCCAAGCACATGATGCGAGCAGCCCCGAACGGAATGGTGCACCCTTCGCCGGAAAACGGAAACGCCTCTTCTCCTGCCCTGCCGTGAGGAGTTGCCTTCGCGGATTAATTATCCCCGACGCGGATCAATTGACCTCGGTTCGGAATAATTCGACGAGAGGCGAACAAATATTGACCGGACCGGAAGCGCGCTGAAACGCTCCCGACATGATTCGTACTCGTCAAATACTGACACTGGCAGTCGGGTTGGTGGCGATGGCCTTCTCCGTGCAGAGCGGAGTGAGCGGGGCGGCGACAGCCACCACCATCCGTCCCGTCGCGCAGCCGGCCGCGTCCGCCGCGTCCGCCGCGGGGAAGCCGAACATCGTCTTCGTGCTCACCGACGACATGTCCTCGAACCTGCTGCCCTACATGTCCCAGGTGCAGCAACTCCAGTCACAGGGAACGTCGTTCAGCGATTTCGTGGTCAGCAACTCGCTCTGCTGCCCGTCCCGTTCGTCCATCTTCACCGGCGAGTACCCGCACAACACCGGCGTCCTCAGCAACGAGGGGCCCAACGGCGGCTTCAACGCCTTCCACGACAACGGGCTGGAGAAGGACACCTTCGCGACGGCGCTGAAGGCCAAGGGCTACCGCACCGCGATGATGGGCAAGTACCTCAACGGCTACGACCCCAAATCCACCGTCGACGGCCAGCAGCCGTACGTGCCGCAGGGCTGGAGCCAGTGGGACGTCGTCGGCAACGGCTACCCGGAGTACAACTACAAGCTCGCCCACAACCACACGATGGAACCGCACGGGAAAAGGAACAAGGACTATCTGACCGACGTCCTCAGTAAGAAGGGGCAGTCGTTCATCAAGAAGTCCGCGGCGGAGAACAAGCCGTTCATGCTGGAACTCGCGCTCTTCACGCCGCACGGGCCGTCCAGGCCGGCCCGCCGGGACAAGAAGGACTTCCCCGGCCTGACGGCGCCGCAGACGCCCGCCTTCGACAGGCTCCCGACCGACGCGCCGCCGTGGCTGGCCCGGCAAAATCCGTTGACCCGGAGCGAGAAGAACACGATCGACAAGAAGTTCCGCAAGCGCGCACAGTCGCTCCAGGCCGTCGACAAGATGCTCGGCACCCTCCGCCAGACCCTCACCAGGGCCCACGTCGCCGACAGGACCTACGTCGTCTTCGGCTCCGACAACGGCTTCCACCTGGGTGAGTACCGGCTCAAGGCCGGGAAGCAGACGGCCTTCGACACCGACGTGCGCGTGCCGCTGGTGATCGCCGGCCCCGGTGTCGCGGCCGGCCGGACGAGCCACGCCCAGGTGTCGAACATCGATCTCGCGCCCACCTTCGAGAAGATCGGCGGCGCCGCCGTGTCGTCCCGGGTGGACGGGCACAGCATGCTCCCGCTCCTGGACGGCGGATCGGCTGCGGGCTGGCGCACGGCCAACCTGATCGAGCACCGTCACGCCCAGCAGGCTCCCGACGACCCCGACAACCACGGCACCGAGAGCATCAGCCCGCCCGACTACCACGCCATGCGCACCAACTCCTCCACCTACGTCGAATACGACAGCGGCGCCAAGGAGTACTACAACCTGCGCACCGATCCGGACGAGCTGCACAACATCGCCGGACGCCTGAGCCGGGCCCGCCTCGCGAAGCTGCACACCGCACTGGCCCGGCTGAAGAACTGCCAGGGCGACGGCTGCTGGAGCGCCGGACACGCCTAGCCCGTCAGGGCCGACCGGGCCGGGGCTGCCCGTCAGGACCGGCAAGGCCGGCCTCGGGTGCCAAGAAGCCGTACCTGTGTACCTGTTCGCCGCCCGGCGCGCCAAAGAGCGCTGCGCGTGCTCCTGTTCAAACCCTGCCATCCGTACCGGCCGGGCCGGGGGTGGCCCGTCAGGACCGGCCAGCCAGCCCGTGGCGCCAAGAAGCCGTGCCTGTGCACCTGTTCGCCGCCCGAAGCGCCAAAGAGCGCTGCGTGTGCGCCTGTTCACGCCCTGCCGTCCGGTTTCCGGTCTCCGGTCTCCGTTCCCCGTCATGCACCGCACCAGGAAGAGGTTCTTGCGCATGTTCTCCTCCGATAGCCAAACGCCCACCCGGCGGGGGGTGCTGGCCTCCATGACAGGGGCGGCCGCCGCCGTCGCCGGATCCGCACTCCTGTCAGGCGCCCCGCGCGCCTTCGCCGACTCCGGCGGCGCCGACCCGGCCGCCGAGGCCGCGCGCGGGGGTCTGCCGCTCACGGTCGCCAACAGCAGCGGCGAGTTCGCCAACCACGCGATTCACCTGTACATCGTGGGCAGCGCGGGAGACCGGCAGGTGCGGGTCACCCGGCGCGGCACCCTGGCGCCCGTCGAACTCACCGACAACCACGCGGGCGGCTTCACCGACTACGCCATCCCGCTGGCCGCCCGCGGCGCGACCCGGCTACGACTGCCGCACATGTCCGGGCGCATCTACGTGGCCCTGGGCCACAAGCTGAAGTTCAAGGCCGTCAGGGGCGCCGACGGCAGGATCGGCCTGCAGCAGCCGGCCGGCTGGGTGAAGTCCGACCCCAACTACCCGGTGCTGCACGACTTCGTGGAGTTCACCCACGACGCGGCCGGCATGCACTGCAACACCACCATGGTCGACATGTTCAGCGTTCCGATGATGATCCGGCTGAACGGAGCGAAGAACCACAGCACCGGCAGGCTGCGCGCCGGCGGCCGCGCACAGGTCTTCCACGCCCTGCGGAACCACCCGGACTTCTCGCGGCTCGTCATCGGGGACCGGCGCATCATCGCCCCGAGCCACGGCCTCGACGCCGGCCTGTTCCCCCGGCACTACTTCGACCACTACATCGACAAGGTCTGGCACACCTACCGCGACAGCAACCTCGTCGTCAGGGCGAACGCGGGCACCTTCACCGGCCGGGTCAGGGACCAACGGCTCACCTTCTCCGGTCCGGCGCAGGTGTCCTTCGCCAAGCCCTCCACCCGTGACGTGCTCTTCTGCGACGGGGCGCTCGCCGCCCCCAACGACGGGACCACCGGCCCCGTCGCCGCCGCCCTGGGTGCCGGGTTCAACCGCTCGACGCTGCTCAGCCACCACAAGCAGCCCACCACCCACGCCTCAGCGTTCTACGGCACCGCCGTCACCAACCACTACGCCAAGGCCATCCACGCCGCGACCAGCAACGGCAAGGCGTACGGCTTCGCCTTCGACGACGTCGCCGACTGGGCCTCCTACGTCGAGGACCCGAGGCCCCAGCACATGCACCTGACTCTGACCTCGTTCTGAACCGACCGCGATCGCAGGGAGTTTCCGTATGCGCAAGCCACGCAGCGTCCAGACCGTCCTCACGGCAGTACTGATCACGAGTTCCGCGATCGGCCTCAGCGCCCACACGGCGTCCGCGGCAGAACAGCGGGGCGGCTTCGTCGTCAGCAAGGCGCAGTACAGCAGGATGTTCCCGCACCACAAGAAGCTCTACACCTACAAGGGCCTGGTCAAGGCCATGAAGGCGTTCCCGGCCTTCGCGCACACCGGCGACTCCGGTACCAGGAAGCGCGAGGCCGCTGCCTTCCTCGCGAACGTCAGCCACGAGACCAGCGGGCTGATCTACGTCAACGAGCAGAACAAGGCCAACTGGCCGACGTACTGCGCCGACGAACCGTATGGCTGCCCCGCCGGCCAGTCCGCGTACCACGGCCGAGGCCCGCTCCAGATCAGCTGGAACTACAACTACAAGGCCGCCGGTGACAAGTTCCACGTCGACCTGCTGCACCACCCGGACCTCGCGGCGAAGAACTCCGTCGTGACGTGGAAGCTCGCGCTCTGGTACTGGATGACCCAGTCCGGCCCCGGCACCATGACGCCCCACCACGCGATGGCCGGGAGCGGCGGCTTCGGCGAGACGATCCGCAGCATCAACGGCGGCCTCGAGTGCAACGGCGGCAACACGGCCGAGATGCGGGACCGGATCGCGAAGTACAAGAAGTTCACCAACATGCTCCACGTCGGCGCCGGCCGGCACCTCGGCTGCTGACGGCGGGGGACACCATGCTGAAAGTACGCGTCCTGGCCGTGCCGTTGCTGCTCTCGGCCGTACTCGTGGCCGGCAGCCAGGGCGCGCCGCCCCTCGCGTTCGCGGCGGGCAGCCATGCCGCTGCCGCGTCCTCCGCGGCCTCGGATGTCTCCGCGGCCTCGGATGTCTCCGCGGCTCCCGCTTTCTCCGCGGCCGCCGCGCCGAAGAAGAAGGGCGTCAGCGCCTGGAAGTTCAACGGCGTCACCAAGGCGCTCGCGAACTCGAACGTCGGATGGTTCTACACCTGGTCCTCCGGCAAGGGCTCCATCACACCGCCGCCGGGCGTCGAGTTCGTGCCCATGATCCATGACAAGGGCTCGGTGACCGAGAAGGAGCTCGGCCAGGCGAAGAAGCAGGGCAGCACCCTGCTCGGCTTCAACGAACCCGACAGGCCGGACCAGGCGAACATGACCGTCGATCAGGCACTCGACCTGTGGCCCCGGCTGCAGTCGACGGGTCTGCGCCTCGGCGCTCCCGCCGTGGCCACCGGCGGCGATGTCGCCGGCGGCTGGCTGGACCGGTTCATGAAGGGCGCCGCCGCACGCCACTACCGGGTCGACTTCATCCCCCTGCACTGGTACGGCGCCGACTTCAACTCGCGACGCGCGAAGGGGGAGTTGCGCAGCTACATCGAGGCCGTGCACAGGCGCTACAACAAGCCGATCTGGCTCACCGAATACGCCCTGACCGACTTCTCGTCCGGCACCCCGCGCTATCCGACGAAGGCGCAACAGGCCGCATTCGTGAAGAAGTCGACGGCCATGCTCCAGCACCTCTCCTACGTCCGGCGCTACGCGTGGTTCACCCTCTCCACGAACCGCGGCGACGGCACCGGCCTGTACCACGGGACGAAGGCCAACCGGGTGGGCGCCGCCTATCGGGCGGCGGGCTGAAAAGGCCCCTCTGCCGTCCTCTCGACCCACCGACTTGCGATCCATCCAACGGCAAGAGAAGAGAAACGGGGCTCATGACATGAGCAAGCGGACCCTGCACGCCTTCCTCGCGGCCGGAGCAGCCGCACTGACCGTGCTCGTCGCGGTCGCTCCGGCGAGTTCCGCCGCGACCGACTCCGCGCAGGCCCACAGGCCGAAGTGCTGGGCGACGCACTACGGCCCGATGCCCGTCGGCAGTACCACGGCGAACGGCGACGTCTTCGACAACAGCAAGAACACCGCGGCGACTTCACTGACCCGCAGGCACCAGCTGCCCTTCGGTACCCGAGTGAGGGTCACCAACGTGGCGAACGGCAAGTCCCTGGTCGTACGCATCAACGACCGTGGCACGTTCAGGCACACGAAGCAGGAACCGAAATGTCTGGACCTGACCGACGGAGCGTTCGGCAGGCTCGGCGGGAGTCTCGACCCCGACGCCGGTCACATCGTCGTCCGGCAGAAGGTCCTGCGCTAGCCCGCCGGTTCACGGCATGAACGCCCGGGCTGCTGCTCCCGCAGCCCGGGCGCTTCACGGCCCGAGTCGCCGGAGCAGGGCGAGGGCACCGAGGGCGGCGCCGGGATCCCCGAGTCCGGCCGGAACCACCCGAGGCGCCCAGCACGAGTCGCGCGCGATACGCGTGTCCAGTACGCGCTCGATCGGCGTCATCAGGGCTCGGCCCGCGTCGATCAGCTCACCGCCGATGACGATCACGTCGGGTCCGACGGCGTGGCTCACGTCGGCCAGTACCCTCCCGACGTGCGCGGCCACCCGCGACAGCACCGCATGCGCGATCTCGTCGCCGGACTCCAGCGCGCTCACCAGCTCCGGCACGTCCGCCACCGCGCGACCCGCGGTGCGGCAGGCGTCGAGCACCGCCCCGATCGATGCCACGGTCTGCAGGCAGCCGACCGCGCCGCACTCGCAGGGTGCGCCGTCGGGATCCACGCTGATGTGGCCGAACATTCCGGAGCGGCCGTCGGCGCCGCGGTGCAGGGTGCCCGCCACCACCAGCCCGCCGCCGACGTCGTGCGACAACCGCAGGTACAGCACGTTCCGCTCGCCCGCGGCGGCTCCCCAGACCGTCTCGGCCAGGGTGGCCAGCCGGGTGTTGTTGTCGATCAGTGCCGGCGCGCCGAAGCGTTCGCGCACCCGCGCCGCCACGACGTCGTGCCGAGGAGCCCACACTGGCCCGTGCCCCGACGGTCCGCCCGGCCCGATGACCCCGATGCCGATGCCGTTCAGAGCGCCCGGCCGCAGCGTTCCACCCGTCAGCCGGTCCGCCAGCCGCCACGCGAGGTCGATGCGGGTCTGCCAGGGGGTGTCGGGCCCGTGCGGTTCACCCGACGTACCGACTATCGCGTGCGTCGCGTCCATCGCCGCCACCCGCACCGCCCGGCGCGCGAACTCGATCCCGAGCAGCCGGCCCGCCCCGGGGTTCGGGGTCAGCACCTCCGCCGGCCTGCCCCGCCCGCGCCGGGCCGCCTCCGGTATCGAGGCGAGGACGGCGCCGCTGTCCATGAGCGCTCCGACAGCGTCGTAGAGCGTGGTTCGGGACAGGCCGCTCAGGGGCCCTAACTCCCCTCGGGTCAGCGGACCGTGCTCGCGCAGCAGGCGCAGCACCAGGGCCTCGTGCGCGGTGCGGCCTCGTGTCGTCCCGGTCGGCATGGCGAAGACGCCCCCCTGTGTCAGTGCAGCTGTCGCATGGCAGGGCGGAGTTGATCCGTCGCCCGTGGCGCGAGAAGTTAGGGGGCGTCTTTGTGGGAATTCTGTGGGCCTGCGATGCGGCTGCCCGCCGGGTACGACACGGGTGAGGCGACCGCCGGCCACGCGCGGCTGCGAAGGCCGAAGCGTCCGCCGCAGCCGCGCGTCGCCAGCCCGCTCCCGCTACCAGGCAGCGGAAGTCGAGGTGAGCGCGCCCTCGATACGCAACCGCCCACGTGAACGATCGCAGCAGATGTCTCGACGAACTGCGGAGGGCTTTGGCGCGTCATACCGCAGACAGCCTCGGTTACCTCTTCCACCTTGCTGTGAGCGAACTTGATCAGGCGTCAGCTGGCCGCCTACCTCGTGACGTCTTTCGGGGGCGGTGCGCAGTGCGGGCACAATCCCACCCTGACCAGCATGTCTGTCGCCCCCCGCCGCGGCGCGGATGGGCCCCCGGCTCGAGGACGGCTACAACCCATCCCGCACGGGGTGTTGTTCCGTCACCACGCGAGGCTCCCCTCTGCGTTGACGAGAGGAGCCTGTACGTGTCGCCGTACCAACTAAGTGTTGCGCTCGGACAATGGACCCTCTGGATCGCCTTGGCCCTCGTGGCGGTGTGGGTGGGCACGGGCCGGTGGCGGGACTACCCGCGCCCTGAAGGCAAGAGCGCCGAAGAGGTCGCCTCCGTGGCGCGGTTTCGGTCCCGGCTGGTGAATCGTTCGATCCTTGCCGTCGCCGCACTGTGGATTCTGACGAACGTCGTCATCGCGGTCTGGGCCCCGTGAAGCAGCGACCTCCCGCGTCCGAGAGCCTCGCGCAGTCCGCATCCGTAGCCGTGTGACCTGCTCAGACGTTGTTCCGGTCCGCATGAAGGGCCTAGCTGGTCCAGAGGTGACCCCGGGGGCACGACAACGGACACGACGGAGTCAGGCGGAGGAGCACCGCAACACGGGCCCTGGCCCCGGAACGCTGTCTGGTGTGGATCCGGGACCGGGCCGAGGAGCGCGTGTGGCGGAACCCTCCCGCACCCCGCCTGTGCCTGAGCGACGGGGCAGCCGGTGTACGCGAGGCGCTCACCGCGGCGTTGGGGGACGGCGCGCCGCTCCGCGGACCTGTGAGCGCCGATCTGTCCGGCGGAATGGATTCGACGTCCCTGTGCGTCCTGGCCGCCCGCCTCACACCGGAACTGCTGACCCTGCGCTGGGCCGAGGCCGACTCAGCCAATGACGACGCCGACTTCGCGGGCCTGGCGATCAAGGCTCAGGACCGTGCCGAACACCTGGTGGTCACGCAGCGCGACCTCTACCAGCACATGACCAGCGACCGCGACCGGGCCATCGCCGATCGGGCGCGGGGCCATGATCCGCGAGGGTGGGGGAGAGGCCACCAGCTAGGGGATGTGGACTCCGCGTGGACTCTAGTGGCATGCGTGTGGCACGGACTCGAACAAGACGAAGGGCCAGCCTCGGAGGAAACCCTCCTGAGCTGGCCCTTTTGCTGTGCCCCCGGCAGGATTCGAACCTGCGACACCCGCTTTAGGAGTTCGATCCGGGCCTGCTGAGGCGGCTGTTGTCGACGGGTGCGACGGCTGGACAGGGGTGCTGGCGTATGCGCCCGTCCGGCGTTGTTGATGTCAGCTGTGGATGTCAGGCGGGCCGGGGCGCAATGCTCACCGCGCGGTAGTCGTATCCGTCCTGTTTGAAGCCGGGAGCCTCCCACCTGAGGTCCACCTGTTGTCCGGGCGACAGGGTACGGAAGCCGGGCGCCTGGATGTCGGCGTAGTGGCCGAAGCAACCCCCGGGAGTCTCGGGGGAGTCGAGCACGCCCCACCCTTCCTCATCGTTCCACTCGCGGACAGTCGCAGTCACCATGGGCGGAACCCTACGGGCTTCGGCTGTCGGCGCACTTGGTGTCTCACCTTGGGAAGCTGCGAGCATTTGCGGGCAGGCTGGGCGCTGACCTGGACGAACGGCTGTGATGCGGCTTCGTCGGGCCCGGTTGCTTTCACCGTGGTTCCCCGCTGTTCCCCGCTGGATCTGGTGCGCTTGTGGTGCGATCGTGGGGTACGCCACGGCCGGAACCTTCTGGTCTGCTCTAGCCGGATCGGTCAGCGACGACCATAACGGCCCCTGGGCGGAGGGACGCTACCGTGCGGGGGCGGTGGCTGGGATCGCGGTACCTGGCTGCTGTACCCCACGATCCAAACGGGGTGACCATGGAACGGCATGTGCTGGAATCACTGTTGATCGGTGATGACGAGGCGTCCGTGATAGCTCTGGCCGCCCTCCGCAGCGGCGCCCCCTACTCGGTGGAGGAGCGGGTACAACCAACTGGTGCGCATGCCGGAGTCTTCAGTCGCCGACTTCAGCGCATGCGGATGCGCGGATTCGAACTTCCTGGCCTGGAGCGAGCAGTGCAACTCATCAGGGAATATGGCCGGCCTGTGCGCACAGCGCTGATCGATCCTGCCAATCGGACACGGTTCACCCTGCTCTTCCTTACCGAGGACGGCAGCGCACTCGTGGCCTGTGCTAGCTGGCCACTGCCGTTGGGTGCCAGGAAGCCACCGCTTTAGGAGAGAGGCTGGGTGATCTCGGACCTGAGCTGCGGGCTTTGCCGGCTGAGCAAGCGGACGGCTACTTGACCGCAGGTCACCGATTTTGACCATGCCTGACCCCTGTATCTGGCACGGTTGTGGCACGAGGGTTAGCCGCGATGGTGTGGGCCAAGTTGAAGGACCTCATGGTTCGCGCGGGTCGGTCTTTGGAGCGGGCTCAGCTCATCTACCAGCACTCGACGGTGAAGCACCAGCGCAGGCTGGCCCAGGGGACCGATTCCTAGTTGCGGCAGTCGCTGCGTGAGCAAGTTGCCAAGCAGACGGGATCCAAGGAGGCGTAGTGGCGTCTCTGACAGTCTCCGGAGGACCGTGCGCCCCTTGTGCCCCCTTGAGGGACGGCTGTGAATGAGATCAGCTTCTCCTGCATGCAATGACATGGGAGTTGTAGTCGGCGGTGTCCGGCCCATCTGGAGGGGGAGCGATGGCGATCAAGTTGGTGTCCGTTTCGCCCGTGCAGGACGAGCTAATCGGCAAGGCCATAGCCCAAGGTGATCGCTACACGAGGACGCTAGGGCTTCTCACACCTCCTGCTTACCGGAAGGCAGCGGAAGACGGTGGCCTTCTGGCCGCGGTCGAAGCGGATGAGGTGCTCGGCTACGCGCTGTTCGGACTGCCGAAGAGGAGCGCGCGTATTCGGCTCGCACACCTGTGTGTGGCGGAGGAACAGCGCGGCCGGGGAATCGCCCGTCGGCTGGTGGAGGGCATTGCAGAGCGGTACCCAGAGCGACTCGGGATCAAGGCCAAGTGCCGACGGGACTACAACCTGAGCGGGATGTGGAGGAGCCTCGGCTTCGTTCCGGATGGCGAGGTGCGAGGGCGGGGCCGTGACGGCGAGATCTTGGACGGATGGTGGTTGGATCTCGGCCATCCGGACCTGTTCGCAGAGATGGAGAGCGACGCGCTCTTGGTGGTCACGGTCGACCACCGCGTGTTCGCCGATCTGCGAGGACTCGCTGACATGGCCGACGCGGACGAGTCCCGCGCACTGGAAGCTGGCTGGATGGCGGATCTCGTCGAGCTCGCCTACACACCTCAGTTGGTCCACGAGATCCGGGATCTCCCGGACACGGCAGAACGTCAGCACCAGAGGGTGGCGCTGACCGGCCTGCGCAAGCTCTCCCCGGACTTAGCGGCGGTGGATGAGCGAAGCCGTGAACTGCTCCGAGCCGCTACGCAGGCCATGCCCGACCTGACTGTCGACGCTGGGCTTCAGTTCCGCCTGCGGTATGTGGCCGAGACGTCGTGCGCGGGTCTGCAAGTCCTGGCGACCCGTGATCCACTGCTGTCCCGTCTGGCTGACGTGGCCTGGGAGGTCGCCCGCGTCCGGGTCGTCTCACCTTCTACCGTGACGTTGCACGTGGACGAGTTGCGGCAGGCCCAGGTGTACCGTCCGGCCGATTTGATGGGCACGGAATTCCGGTCCGGAGAGGTGGCACCAGGTGTGGAGGATGAACTCGTCGCCTTCTTCCACCAATCGGGTGGCGACGACGGAGCGGCCTTCGCCGAGCGGCTGAGGTCGCTGAACGAGGGCGGGGTCGCCTGGCGCCGCGAGCTGCTCCGGGATGGTCAGGGGCGCCCGGTCGCCCTCTACGCATGGGCACTGGATGGACGAACCCTGGTTGTCCCCGTCCTCCGCACAGCCGGCCACCCACTGGAACAGACTCTGGCCCGGCAGCTTCTCTTCCTCATCAAGCGGCTCGGCCGGGACTGCGGTGCAGAGATCATCCGCATCATCGATCCGTATCCCTCCGAGTCCGCCAGGTCCGCGGCAGGCGACGACGGGTTCTTCGAGCATGACGGCAGGCTCGTCGCCCTCCTCGTGAATGTATGCGGGAGGGCAGCCGAAGTGGAGGCTGTGGCCGGCGGGCTCGCCCGCGAGCTGACTGTCGACACGACCGAGCTCCGCGCTGGCATGCCCGCCGAGCTGGCTGCCGTGGTGGAGCGCGCGTGGTGGCCGGCGAAGGTCATCGACTCGAAGCTGCCGTCCTTCCTGGTGCCCATCAAGCCGCGCTGGTCGACCGAGCTGTTCAACGTGCCCGCCATGCTCATTCCACGCAGTGACGTCCTGGGCATCAGCAGAGAGCACGTCTACTACCGCTCCTCGGGCCGCCGCGGAGAGAGTGTTCCGGCTCGCCTGCTCTGGTACGTCAGCGAGGGCAACTCCCCGGGCGAAGGCCAGATGGTCGTGGGCAGTTCGCGACTCGACGAGGTGCTCATCGACACACCCGATACTCTCTTCTCGAAATTCGAACACCTGGGCGTATATGGTCGAGCTGAGGTTCAAGAAGCCGCCGACGCCTCCGGTCGCGCCATGGCGCTGAGGTTCTCGGACACCGAGATCTTCCCGAAGTCGGTGACGCTGCGGCGATTGACCTCCCTGACGAAGGGGCTGGGACTACCGTTGTCGCTGATCTCCCTGTCAAAGATCAGTAGCGAGCTGTTCCAGGCGGTCTATGAAGAGGGGCACCGAACGACGTGAACGATCCGGAACGCGCGATGCTGCTGTCCGTCCACCCGCGCTTCGCCACCGCGATCCTGGCCGGCAGCAAGACGGTCGAGGTACGCCGCCAGCGCGTCGCTGCGCCGCCCGGAACCCCCGTTCTGCTGTACGCGACCGCGCCCACCATGGCCCTGGTGGGCATGGCGCGCATCGCCTCGGTTCATGTGGGCTCACCCAAGGAGGTCTGGTCGGCGCATCGTGCCCAAACAGGGATCACTCAACGCGAGTACGACGCCTACATGGACGGTGCTACGCAGGCGAGCGGTCTGACCTTGGAGGATCCCCTGCCCTTCGACGAACCGGTGCCTCTCAGTGCACTGCGTGCTGCGGGGACGTTCCATCCGCCGCAGAGCTATCGCTACCTGAGAAGTACTGATCTGCGGCAGGTATCAGAGGCCGGGCCCGCCGTGGGCAGCGCGCTTCGGAAGGTGCTGCCGGACGCGGTTCACGCGTAGCGGGCCGAGGCTCCGAGCGATTGATCGTCGGGTCCCGTGTGGCGCTGGTCAACCGCCGAACACGGCTTGACCTGGTGTGCAAGGCAGCTTGCATCGCTCACCACGGGCCGGTCCGGCCTCCGTCTGTCCCACGAATAAGGCGTGCGCGATGTAGCGTCACGCGTAAACGATCTCCTCCAACTGCTCGACTACCAGTCGCCATTCTCGAGAGACTGCATCGGGGACGTTCAGCATGCTTGATCTGCCGTGCAACACATCGGAAGACCTGCTATACACGTGACGCGCGAGCCTGATTAGGCCGATCGCCTCGTTCTTACGGTCTTCCGACACCATTCCAAGAATGAAGGCCAACCGCTCCGGAATTCTGTTAGTAACTGAAGTGGATGACTCTTGGCACACGACTCGATATGCTTCTAGTGCCACCCTCTCGATTCGCAGTCTGATTTCCAGTACTTCAATACGTGACGCGGACGAAACACCCGGAGTCATTCCGTTCAGCACCCCGCTAGATCTGCGCATGCTTTACGAGCGACTTCGATCTCTGATCTCAATTCGCTCTTCGCGGTGGCCGTCCCATGTACGGCATTGTTCCACATCTTCAAGTAGATTCCGCATTTGAATTTTGCCTCACGTACCGGATGCTTATTTTCGTCAGGTACAACGATTACCTCCTCGGCCTTATCGAAGCGCGCCACTGTATTCTGACACGAATCAAGAAGGGTGAGGTCCTGAACTACGTCGCGCCCGCCAGACAGAGCGTTTCGCACGACAGCTTGGTGAAGGGCAATGTCAACGGCCTGACGCAGAAGGCCGCGAATCATTTGAGTCTCGGTTAGATAGCCATTTACTGACACCTTGGGCGCCAAGGAGCGAATGGCCTCAGCATCGTCAAGTAGCATTCGCCACAACTCATCCGTGGACTCTAGAGAGATCACGCCAGTTTCAAGATCTCGGCTAATCGCCCACGATTGGCAGCCAAGCGAGCGTGCCATCAAGTGTGCCTTAAGCCGCTCATCGTGCGTGAAAACAATAACCCGCCGCCTCGATGCGATTTCAGCAAGGACAGCAGCAAGCCTGTCAACACGAATGTCATCGAAGGCGTGCACAGGGTCATCGAGAACCAAGAATCCAAAAGGCCCTGACTCGATCGTTGCAAGAAGAGGAGCAAGGAGGAAGGCATTTCTTTGCCCTGCGCTAAGCATAGATAGGCTAAGAGGCTGCCCTGCTGGATTGTGAACCTTGACTTCCGCACGCTGGGTAGTCAGCCGGACGTCCTCCAGTACGATCCCAGCATCATCCAAGAGTGCTTTCACTCGTCCGCCGGCCAACGCGGTGAAATCTTGCGCGCGCTTATCGCGCAGATGTCCCGTGAGGTCCTTTAGGCATGCACCGATTGCTTTCCAGAGTTGGTGCTCGTTCGCTACCTCGACGTTCTCGCGCCACGTACTAACGAAGTCCTCAATTGCAGCCCTTCGCTTCAAGCGCCACTGCTTGTCGAACGCGCTTAGGCTCGCAGCCTCCGCGCATGCCCTCCACCAGTCATGTGTTTCCAGTACCGAACGAAGCTCGAATACCATTTTTCGGGCCACGCCAGTGGGTTGGCATCCATAACGATCCAATACGTGGCAGAGTTCGTCAGCGCGACTCTGCGCTCGGTCGAGGAGATCCTGTGATGTGACAATAGGGGTGGCCGACGAACTTAGAACTGAGATCACTTGTCGAAATTCCGTCACAAGCGACCTCTTAAGCTCGCTCAGCGACGACTCCGCCTCAAGATAGAGCGGTTCCAAGTCTGCAAGCTCAGAGACACTCTTTTGAAGTCGCAATGGCCAGTCAGATTGCTCGCTCTCGCAAACCGGGCACTCCGCTCCCGGGAAATCGAGGTCCATCACATGCACGTGAAACCCACGCAGCGAGTTCGCAAGTTTACGCTTCACCGAGTCAGGCGAAGAATCAATACCGCGAAAGGCCTCATCCGTTCTCGTCAAGGCTGCAGACAGTATTTTCGAATGCCTGTCGGTGACTTGAGGGAGAAATCCTCCCGACTCATTCAATTGGTTTTCATTGAGCCATGCGTCAAGATCAGAAATCCACGTGGGCCAACTGACAGCATAAACGGTTGCCCCAGGGTCAAGTTTGCCGTTGACCTCATCGACTTGCGCGATTCTCCTTTTGGCTTCTTTCGCCGCCTCATCGATACACTTCTTGGCCAATTCCGCCTTTTCGCTGAGATCAGTAACGCGATCACTCAGGACGACGAAACATCCACCAAACGCCAGGAGATTTTCAATGTACTCACGCAAGTCCTTACTCTGTTGAACTCGACGCTCAATGTCAGCATAGGCGAATACGGGAGGGTGACCTGCGAGAGCATGACTCCAGGCTGTCTCCCTTAGGTCGATGTTCACCACTTCCCCAGTGTTCAAAGTCCACTGCGCTTTGTGGGAAGTTACCTCCCCGTCGCCCCCAATCAGACACGAAAGTGCAAGCGTTTCGCCCTTTCTGCAGAGAACAACCTCGGCCATCGTCTTCTCGGCGTCTCGCGCTGCATGAATCTTTTCCCACAGTGGTTCCGCCTTCGAGCGGGAAGATTTCTGCTCAGCTGATGTCCACCATTTCGTGGATCCCGCCAGGGCTGTCCTAACCCCATCCGCAATGGTGGACTTACCTGAACCGTTTGGGCCATGAATGATCGTCACACCCGGCGAAGGGTCGACTTTCATTATTACTTGGTTCGTAGCACCCTGATAGCCGACGACCATTACGGAGGTGAGATGCCACGGATTCCCCGATGCCGGGTCCCGCCGACCCTCGGACTTAGATTTCAGCTCGACGGTCAAGTCGCGAAGTTTTTGCCACGCTGCCTTCTTCTCCGGTAGGCGTGCAGCCGAAAGGAACTTGTCGATGTCTGTAGCAAGATCTGCGAAACTCAGAAGTCGCAGGCTGGGAACTTTCTGGCTCGCGCTCGACGCTGCTTTGTCAAGCTTCAAGTCATCCGATGCTGCGAATTCCGTACTCACTACTTCTCCATCGAACGGCATGCTGGCCCTGGGAGACTGAGAATACTGTGAGGCAAAGTGCGACGCTTGGGGTTTTTGTGATCAGAGAGAAAGTCGCACGTACTTTCGATGCCTATGCCGCCATCAAGCCCCGCAAATAGGGCATTTCTCCCCATGGTGCGGGCTGCTCATGAAAACATCTCGTCATGCTGACGTGAAAGGGACGAAGTTGCGTCCGCCATCGGATCGGTCTGAGATCCTGAAGACCGATCGAGAGGGGCCGCAGGTATGGAGTGGAAGACCCACGGTGAGCGACAGATCTACACCAACCCTTGGGTGAATCTGTGTCTGGTCGACGTCCAACAGCCTGACGGGCGCAGGTGGGAGTACCACGTCGTGCGCCTGCGGCACTTGGCCGTGGCCGCCGTGGTCAACGACCGCCAGGAGGTGCTGATGATGTGGCGGCACCGCTTCATCACGGACTCCTGGGCCTGGGAGTTGCCCATGGGCTTGGTCGAGGAGGGGGAGACTCCTGAGGAGGCGGCGGCGCGAGAGGTGCTGGAGGAAACGGGCTGGCGGCCTGGGCCCATCAAGCCTCTGATCTACGCCGAGCCGGCCAACGGGATCACCGACTCTCAGCACCACGTCTTCCGTGCGGACGGGGCGACTTACGAGGGCCCGCCCACGGAGAAGAACGAGTCCGACCGCATCGAGTGGATCCCGCTCAGCGAGATACGCGGAATGATCGACCGCCGCGAGATCGTCAGCAGCGGATCCCTTGTCGGCCTGCTGTACGTGCTCATGGATGAAGCGACCCGGTGACCGGTGGCAGGAGCTCCCGTAGCCGTGCCTCGAAGGCCAGGGCTACGGGCTCCTGCCTGTGCGGGGCCAACTGGTCGTAGAACTCCCTGAGGTGGCCTGACACTCGCTCCGAAGCAACCGCCGATGCGGGCTCCAGAGCTTGGGTGGCCGTGTGGCACGCCTGGTCGAGCTTGCCTTGGTCCAGCTGCGTACGAGCCAACCAGAAGGCGTGGAACGCGCGGCCGCGCTGATTGGTGTGGGCTTCCCTGCGCAAGGCGTCCGCGATCAACGGTTCAGCTTTCGCGGCCTCGCCCAGTCGGCCGTGGGCAATGCCGGTGTCCACGATGAGCTTCGGCTCGTCGAAGTAGGCCACCCACGACGGGTCAGGGTCGTGCGCCTGGATCTGCTCGAACTGGTGGTGCGCTTCCGTGATCGCCCGGTGAGTGGACGTCTGGCTGCCGAGCGTGGCGTGAGCGAATGCCTCCCGCATGGAGAGCATCGACAGGACGCGCGGGGTGGTGTCGGTGGCTGAACGGGCCTGGTCCTGGGCGGCGGTCACGAGTGCGAGGGAGTCCGCGGGCTTGTCCTGATAGGTCGCCTGCAAGCTCATGCAGGCAAGGACGTTGGCCATGAACTGCCGGTCGTCGACGGCCTTGGCGAGTCGCAGTGCCTCGGTGAAGTAGGCGCGAGCCTGGTTGTACTGGCGGGCGTCGAAGTAGGTCCAGCCGGTGAGGCGTGCAAGCTCGGCCGCGATTCCGTACAGGCCGTTCTGAATGGCTGGGGGCCGGTTTTCCTTCAGGAGTCCGACCACATAACGAAGCTGACCGACGATGGCCGGCCTGAGAGCTTCCCCGCCGTGCTGATCGTCCCGTCGCCAGTAGTCCTCAATGGAGGAACGGAAAGCCTCAAGTGTGGCTGCACTGAGGTTGGTTCGTGTGGTCAGCGCAAGAATGCTGTCCACATCGGGGCCCGCTAGAGACGCGGGAGCCTGTTGCTCCGGCTCTGGCACCTGGGGTGCTTCGAGCTCGGTGACGACGAGAGCTTGAGGCGTCTCCCACGGACGCCGGGCGAGACCGAGCATGTGCCCTGGGATGCGCAGGCCGTCCGAGATGCGCTCGACAACGTCCATGTGCAGCAGCTGGCGGCGGCCCGCGATCACTTCGCCGACACGGCTGGGCGTCAGCTCGCATCGCCTCGCGATCATCGACGGGTAGATGCCCGCTCTGGTCTTCACGAGCCGGAAGACTCTGCCGAAGTCCCGTACCCGGCACGCACTGATCATCTCGGGATCGGTGAGCAGCCGGGCAGGCAGCTCCTGCGGCCGGTCGGCGTCGGGCATTGGGCAAGCTCCCACACTGCGAGGGCTACGCAACGTCGCGGATTCTCTACTTCCCGCGATATTACCCAAGTTGGGTAATCAGCCTGACCTTTTGGCAGGGGTACCCGGATCGCGATGCTCGTGGGCATGGCGAGCAATCAGCAGACCAGACCAGTCATCGGTGAACTGGCGAAAGACAGTGACACCGGGCGTATCGGCGTCGTCATGGGTGAGATCGGTGGCCGCGTGCAGATGCGGCCGGTCCGTGGCGGCAAGGAGTGGGATGCCATGCCGGGCAGCGTGGTGGCACCCAGTGCGCGGGAGGAACTGAGCGCACGCCTGGCCGTGCGGAACAACGACAGTCAGGTCCCTCTGTGATGCGCGCCATCGGCCGGTATGCCGGGGTCCTGTTCATCATCTGCATCAGCGGTTCGTGCGGTCTGGTGATCGGCATGGCCCTCGGGACCGGCCAGTAGACCGGCCGCCCCGGACGGGTGCCGACCGCCCGGCTCCCCCGTCCCCGTCCGGGGCCGGCCTCCAAGCCCGCTTCCCGATCGTCTCTGAGCCGAGCTCGCCGATCGGGACGGGTTGTACATGCCTCGCACCACCTCACCTGAGGAGATTGCACATGACGGCAACAGCCAACGATCAGAGGACCGGTCGCGCGGTGGCTGGCGAAGAGCTGTTCGAGAGCGTTGCCCGCTTCGTGGTCATCCACAACGGGCAGTCCCCCGAGCGCGCTGAGCGGATCGCGGATCAGGCGGTCGCGTTCCTCGTCACGGCGGCGACCGCCACCGTGCCCATGGTCCCGTCCGACGACGTCGACCACGGCCTTCACGCGCTCATCCTGCACACGAAGGAATACGCCGGACTGTGCGAGCGGTACGCGGGCCGATTCCTGCACCACAACCCGAAGCCCGGTGGAGGAGGCCGCGACCTGGAGAAGGTCGCTGCCTCGGCTCGCGCCATGAAGGCGGCCGGGTTCGTAGTCCTCGAGGAGCTGTGGACCGTGGACGGCACGAACCTCGCACAGTGCGACTCGGACTGTGGCCGACCGTACGGTCAGGCGTAGCTCACGACAACAGCGACGCGGCCGGCCTCGACTCGTGGTCGGCCGCGCTCGCCCGGAGGGAGAAGAGATCTTGTCCGGCCCAACCCCTGAACTGCCGATCGTGGTGCTCGACGCGCTCATGCCCACGACTCAGCGCATGGTCATCAATCGTCGAGGCTCCTCGGTGTGGGAGGTGGAGAGCCACCGGGGCCACTTCGCGGTAAAGCTCGGCTACCCGATCGAGGCCACGGCCGAGTGGACCGCCCAGCCCTGGACCGCGCTCGCGCCCGCACGCGAGGGCGCTGTCCTGCATCGCCTCGGGCTCGACACCGTTGCGTACGGCGAATGGGAGCGCGGTACATGGAACTTTCAGCCGTGGCACGAAGGGCCGGACCTCTACAGGCTGTGGGAGCCATGTCGTAAGGCGGGCTCGTCCATCAAGCCCCACACCAGCGTGGCGCTGGGATGTGTCGAGGCCCTGGCTGATCTGCACGTGCGGGGCTGGGCTCACGGTGATGTGCAGCCCGCGCACTTCATCGTCGGGCCGGAGCGAACCCACCTCATTGACCTCGCTTTGGCCCAGGGAGGACAGGTACCCACGGGGTACGACTTTCCGTTCCGCGGCTGCCTCGTCCACTACGAAGCACCAGAGATCGCGCGCAGTGTGCTCGACACCGGGGAGGCAGAGCCGACGCCGGAAGCCGACATCTACGCACTCGGGGCCTCGCTGCTCATCTCCGCCACGGGCTGGCGGGCGGTCGAGTACCCGGATGACGCTCCGCGCTCCGTGCAGAGAGAGGCAGTGGCCAACGGGCGACGTCGGCCCGTGAAGGTGCCCGGTGAGCTGGGCGAACTGGTCGAAGCGATGCTCAGCCATTCGCCGGGGGATCGCCCTTCCATCTATGAGGTGGGCAAAGCCCTGATCTGATCCCGAAGCCCCAACTCGTCTCGCGTCACGTACGCGGACGCCAACAACAAAAGACCGGACCACCCTCAGCCTGGACAGCATTCCGGGTGGTCCGGTCGTGGAAGCCCTGATCAGGACCCCGGTGCCGATGGTACCGGGGCGCTCGGCGTGCTCGGATCCGGGTGCGGGCACAACCCCCGTCGGTTGTCGTTGAGTTGGAGAGGAGAGCGGTTGAAGGCCAGTCATTGGACGCACGGTTCTGACCTGTGCCACCGAAAGTCAGCCACGGCGGCGCGTGCGCCGAACGAGCACCCGTCACGTATGTCTCCAGCAACCCCGCACCGGCATCAGCCACGCTTCCCGTTTTCGAAACGGCCGCCATCCGGACGGCGGGGTCGTGCCTGGTCGGGCTCGGCCTGGTCCTGGTGCTCGGGCTGGGCGAGTTGCTTCCTGGCCTGGCTGTCTGCCTTGGCGGTGTTGCGCGCTGAGTGGCCGGGGGCCGGCGCAGCGGTGGCGGAGACAGGGAGCGGCGGCGGCCCCCGGCCGCCAGCGCGCGCGGACCGCCGTAGGCGGGCCGCCTTGAACCAGTAGAGAAAGTTGTAACTCAGTCGGTCGCGTGGGGCTTGTAGTCGTCTACGCAGGCTGGGAGTTCGACGCTCTGGCGGTGGGCGAGTGGCAGGAACAGCACCGGGCGGATCGTCCAAGTGATGCGCGTGTAGGCATGGGTAACCGACACCGTGCAGGGCTCCTCGCGTAACAGAGCCCGTCGCGTCTCGATGCGGCCCTCGTAGAGCCACTCCCACGCTTCGTCGGACGCGTCGGGGTCGAGTGCTGGAGAGATGGTGCGCAAGGCGACCGCTACCCATCTGCTGGCTTGGGGTGCTGAGTATGCGTCGAAGGAACCCCGAAGCGCTGGCTGCGTCCCCTCGGTGACGTCTTCGGTCCAGCACTCGCACCAGAAGCCACGCTGCGGTTTGTCCATCAGCACGCGTGGCCTCCCGGGCGGGGACCCGTGAAGAGTTCCGCGGTGACCGTGTGGCCGCCGTCGCTGTCGTGGACCACCACTCGGTGTGCGATCACGCTGACCATGCCCAGCCCCCGGCCGTGTTCCGCCTCCTGGTCCTGGTGCTCGACCTTCGGGGCCATGCCCGTGCCTCCGTCGTCCGTCACCGACACGGCGACCACCTGCGCTGAGACGGCGACGGCCAGGTGGAAGCTGCCGGACTCCAGTCCGCTGGCGGTGTGGAGGATCGCGTTCGCGCTCAGCTCGCTCACGATCAGTTCGGCGTCTTCGGCTAAAGGGGAGCCGCGCAGGATGTCGCGGGTCCAGCGGCGGGCCCGGCTGACCTCTTCCGGGAAACCTGGGCAAGTGAGCCCCCAGACCCGGGCGGTGCTCGTATACTCGTGCATACAAGTTCCTTCGTGCAGGTAGGCCGCCATGTGCAGCGGGTTCGGGCTAGACGAGTTTCACGCCGTCGTGGGCGCGAATGGCCGGCGGGGTTGCCGCGTCCAAGGCGTCAAGGACGCGGATCGCGTACGCCTCGTCGGACAGTTCGGTGACTTCGTCACGGGTGGCCCAGCGCAGTGCGCGGGTCTCGTCCCCCGTGGTGGGTGTGCCGTCGGCGGCCGTACAGCGGAAGACCAGCGAGACGATCAAGCCGTTCATGTTCTTGTAGATGCCGGTCAGAGTCGCGGGAAGCGCGATCTTGATGCCGGTTTCTTCGAGAACCTCGCGCTGGAGGGCCTCAGGGATGGTTTCCTCGCGTTCGAGGACTCCGCCCGGGGGTTCCCAGTGGCCGTTGTCGCGGCGCTTGATCAAAAGGGCGCGGTCCTGGTCGTCGACGATGACTCCGGCGACGCTCACGGAGTGCGGACGGTCAGTGCTCACGTTCCTCGGCCCTCTCAGCTGGCTAGGCTCTCCACCGTAGCAACAACACTCGCCCACTCGTCTAGATACCTAAAGGAGTACACGTGACGTCTCTTCCGAGCCTTCTCGGTGATCTCGACCCCACGAGTGATCGTGCGGTCTTCCGGCAGATCGCCGACCAGCTGCGCGAGGCCATCGACCGTGGGCGATTCAAAGAGGGCGAAAAGCTGCCCTCCGAGGCGGAGCTAGTCGAGCATTACGGGGTTTCCCGTATGACCGTTCGAAACTCCTTCTCCATCCTTCAGGGCGAGGGCCTGGTGCACGCCGAGCACGGCAAGGGCGTCTTCGTGCGACCACGGCCACCTGTGCGACGGCTCGCCTCCGACCGGTTCGCCCGGCGCCATCGCGAGCAAGGCAAGTCCGCGTTCATCGTCGAGGCCGACGCCGCCGGCAGTCACCCACAGGTCGACAGTCTGGAGGTCAAGGAAGAGAAGGCCAGTCAGGACATCTCGACCCGGCTCGGTTCGGTGCGGCGTGTGCTCGCTCGTCGGCGCCGGTACTTGCTCGACGGGCGGCCGGTCGAATTCGCCACCTCCTACCTGCCGCTCGACATCGCCCGCGGTACGCAGATCGCCGAGCCCAATCCCGGTCCTGGCGGCATCTACGCCCGCCTCGAAGAATTGGGCCACCACCTCGACCACTTCGAGGAAGAGATCCGCGCCCGGATGCCTTCGCCCACCGAGGTCAAGACGCTCCGGCTGGCCTCCGGTGTGCCCGTGATCCACCTGATCCGTACCGCGTATGACACCGAAGGGCGGGCTGTGGAGGTCTGTGACACGGTCATGGCGGCGGACGCCTACGTCCTGTCGTACCAGCTCCCGGCGACGTGAGGGCCTGACCGGCGGTGGTGCGCGGGGCCGTTTCCCGAACTCGTACACCCCAGCAGGCATACTCGTATAGACGAGTGGGCAAGTTGTGTGGCAGGGTGGTCATCGTTCCCGGAGATCGGGTTCGAAGGCTGCATCTTGTATAGACGAGTAGATGGGAAGAAGTATCTTGCGCACCATCCGTGTGGAGACCTCGGCCGCAACGATCCTGCTGACCGAGGCGCCCGAGCCCAAGGTCCGCGACCGGCAGACCGGCGAGATCGCCAAGGACGCCGTCAGCGGCGAGGCACTGATGACGATGGGCGTCGTCTACATCGAGGAGGGGGAGTCGTCCCTGATCAAGGTCACCGTTCCGGAGAGCGGGGTGTCCGACGGGCTCGCGCTCGGTGCCCCCATCTCGCTGCCGGGGCTCATTGCCCGGCCGTGGGAGAGCGTGTTCAACGGGCAGCAGCGGCACGGCATCGCGTTCCGCGCCGCCGCCGTCACTCCGGCCGCGTTCCCGGCCGCCATGGGGGCTACGGCCTGATGACCGACCTGGCAACGCTTCTGGAGGTGGGTGGTCCTGTCGCCGCGCTCGGCGGCGGGGCTGCCTACGCCCGGGCCAACCACCCCGGCCTCTACTGGTCCACGGTCGGCCTGCCGATATCCACGGCCCGCCTTCTCAGCTCGTACAGCTCGGTCATGGAAGCCTGCGGCCTGACCGTCGCTCCGTCCCGACTGCGGGTTCTGGCGGTCAAGGCCACCACCCGACGAGAGGTCCGACCCGTCCCGCCGCGTCGCGGAATCGTCCGCCCCACGTCGACCGGACTGCGGCTTCGGCTGCGGCTCGCCCCGGGCCAGGAACCCGCCGACGTCGCCGCCTCGGCCGAACGGCTGCGGCACGCCTGGGGAGTTCACGCCGTCTACGTCACCACACTCAAGCCCGGTGTCGTCGAACTGCGGCTCGTCGGCTTCGACGTGCTGCGCAAGGTCCGGATGCCGCGCAAGGCGGCGGACGGGTTCCTGAAAGTCCCGGTGGCGCTGCGGGAGGACGCCACTCCCTTCGTGCGTGACTACCGGACCGTGCCTCACGGCCTCACGCTCGGCGCGACGCTGTCGGGCAAGTCGATGTACCTGCGGCACCTCGTCGCCGGACTCGCTCGACAGTCCGTCGCGCTGGTCGGTATCGACTGCAAGCGCGGTGTGGAGCTGGCTCCCTTCGCGTCCCGGCTGTCGGCGCTGGCTACCGACCCCGAGCAGGCTGCCGAACTGCTGCCCGTACTCATCAAGGAAATGGAGGACCGTTACGACCTGATCAAGGCTCGGCAGGGCATCGCGCCGACCACTGCGGACGAGGAGATCACCTCCGACATCTGGGGACTGCCCGAGCACGAACGCCCCGTCCCTATCGTGCTGTTCGTCGACGAAGTGGCGGAACTCTTCCTCGTCGCCACACGCAAGGACGAGGAACGCCGGGACGAGATGGTCACCCAGCTCATCCGCCTCGCCCAGCTCGGCCGCGCCGCCGGCATCTACCTGGAAGTGTGCGGCCAGCGCTTCGGCGCCGAACTCGGCAAGGGCGCCACCATGCTCCGGGCCCAACTCACAGGCCGCGTCTGCCACCGCGTCAACGACGAAGCCTCCGCCAAAATGGCACTCGGCGACATCGCACCCGAAGCGGTCTCCGCCGCCTGCGCCATTGCCCCCGAACGGCCCGGCCTCGCCGTCGCCGGGGACACCTCCGGCGGCTGGTCCCGCATCCGCACCCCGTACCTCTCCCTCGCCGATGCCGCCGAGACCTGCCACGCGTCGGCCCACCTGGTCCCCGACCTGCCCGCGCTCAAGCCCTTCCGGCCCGACGTGCCCGTACGACCGGTTGAGTCCCCGGCCCCGGTCGTGCAGCCCCGACCGGTGACCGACTGAGCCGCATCCTCTCCCACCCCGGCTGGCGTGACTGTCTCGCGCCACGTCCCTACCCCTGCCATGCCTGAACCCGGAAGGAGCCGCAGCATGCGCGCCCAACTGGCCCGTATCGATGCGGTGCTCGTCCAAGCCGTCATCGCCGCCGCCCTGTCCTTCGCCCACCTCCACGACGTCGCATCGGCGGCCGGACAGGACGGATGGAAAGCCTGGGCCTACCCGATCTCGGTCGACCTGCTGCTCGTCGCCGCCTGGCGCCGACTGCGGACCGGAGACGCGAAAGCCTCCGGGTGGTGCTGGTTCGTCATCGCCCTCGCCGCCTCCCTCGGCGCGAACGTCGCCACCGCCGGACTCCTCGACCTGAACGCCGTGCCGGCCTGGCTCCGCATCCTCGTCGCGGGCTGGCCTGCGATCGCCTTCCTCGGCGGAACCCTCCTCGCCCACTCGACACCGACCGCGCACAACGTGACCGAGGAGATCGACGCCAGCGAGGGCCGGGGCGAGCAGGTCAAGTTCCCGCAGGAGCGCGAGGACATCGAGGACCAGGACGACGCGCCCGATCCCGTATCGGAGCTCCCGCCGCCACCGGTCGCTGTGCCGACGCCTGCCCCCGCTCCTCCGCCCGCCGTCTCCGTCCCGGCCGCCCTGGTCGAGCACGCCCGCAAAGTCGCCACCGAGCACCACACCCGCACCGGGACGCCGATCGACACTCCCACCCTCCGCGCCCGGCTCGGCGTCCCCGCACCGATGGCCGACGCCATCGCCGCCCACCTCTGAGAGGAGACCCACGTGAGTGCCAACCGCCGCTTCCGCTCCGTCACCCGCATCGGCCCCGTCCAGGTCGGCACGTCCTACGACGGTCGCGGCCGCGAGAAGCACACCGCCGCCTGCACCGCCCCGCGCTGTGGCTTCTCCTCCGACTACGACAGCCGTGCCGCCGCCGAACTCGCGGCCCGCACTCACCGCTGCCCCGTCCGCTGAAAGGACCCGCACACCGTGACCGTCAGCCTGCCGCTCGTCTTCGTCCTCGGCTTCTTCGCCTGGGGAGCGGTCAAGTTCCTCGGCGTCCGTACCTGGATCGTCGTCCTGGTCGCTCTCTTCGGTTTCTGGCTCTCGCACACCTTCATTGCCCCGGCCATCGAGTCCGGTACGCGCTCCGGCGTGGACGTCATAAATGGCTCACACGACTAGACGAGTAGATAAGGAGAACCCGGCCGTGTTCCTGCCCAAGTACCCCGACACCCCGACACCGCCGCCCGCCCACACCCACACCGTGGCCGACCCCGCAACCGTGCGGCGCCCGGCACCTCAGATCTCCGTCAGCACCGGAGCGGTCGCGACCGTCCTCGTTGGCGGAGTCGTGCTGACCGCGCTCCTGGCTGCCGTCGCCGTCACGGCCATCTCTGTCGCCGTCGCCGCCGTGGTCCTGCGCTCGATGCTCCGCGACCAGCACCGCCGCTGACACACCAGGCCCCCGGGGCGGCCCTGATACCGCCAAGCATCCGCTGCCCCGGGGGCCCTGCCCCTCCTGACCGAAGCCAGAAGGAGAACCACCATCTTCACCCGCGCCACCCCGCCCCCGCTCCACGAACTCGGCGAACTGGCCGCCCTCGGCACGATGCCCGCGCTCCTGCGGCAGCTCTCCGGCCTCGGCGGCTGCACTCACCCGATCCGCCTCGACGGCCACCGCACCGAGTACGACCTGAACACCCGAACCGGCGAGATCGGCAACGCCCTCCACCACCTCGACTCCTCCAGCCTCCCGGCCGGTCACCTCCTGGTCCGCTGCAACAACCGCCGCACGACCCGCTGCGCCGCCTGCGCTGAGGTCTACCGCCGCGACACCTTCCACCTGATCACCTCCGGCCTGCGCGGCGGCAAAGGCGTCCCCGAACGCGTCGCCGCCCACCCCCGCGTCTTCGCCACCTTCACCGCCCCCGGCTTCGGCCCGGTCCACAACCGCCCCACCGGCCCGGCCCGAACCATCCGCCCCTGCCGCTGCGGCACCCTCCACGACCAGGACGACCCCGCCCTCGGCACCCCACTCGACCCGGACACCTACGACTACGAAGCCGCCGTGCTGTGGAACGCACACACCGGACCGCTCTGGCGACGCTTCTCCACCTACCTGCGCCGGGAAGTTGCCAAGCGCGCCGGCCTCACGCAGCGCGCCTTTCGCCAGTACGCCCGGGTGTCCTTCGCCAAGGTCGCCGAGTACCAAAAGCGCGGAGCCGTCCACTTCCACGCCGTCATCCGCATCGACGGCCCCGAAGGCGGCGACACCCCGCCACCCGCCTGGGCAACCGCCGAACTCCTCACCGACGCCATCCGCGCCGCCGCTGCCAACGTCCACGTGGATGGCCCGGTCATCGACGGACGCGCGCACACCTTCGCCTTCGGCCGCCAGCTCGACGTACGCACCATCCGCTCCGCCGACTTCGACGGTGGCCAGGAACTCACTGAACGGGCCGTCGCCGCCTACATCGCCAAGTACGCCACCAAAGGTGCCGAGACTGCCACGGGAGCTCTCGACCGTCCGCTCAAGTTCCTCGCCGAACTCGCCCAGCTCGACATCAGCGACCACGCCCGCCGCCTGATCCGTACCGCCTGGACCCTCGGCGCACGCAAGGAACTCGAAGAACTCCGGCTCCGGGCCTGGGCCCACATGCTCGGCTTCCGCGGCCACTTCTCCACCAAGTCCCGCCGCTACTCCACCACCCTCGGCGCCCTCCGCGACGCCCGAGCCGAATGGCGCCGCGCCCAAGCCGCCTCCGACACCCACACCGGCCCGGACACGACCCTCGTCCTCGCCCACTGGGTCTACGCCGGAACCGGCCTCACCAACGCCGAAACCTGGCTCGCCGAAACCCTCGAACCCGCCCCCGGCACAGAAGGAGAGCCAACTCATGCGTGACGACGAGCTGTTGACCGTGCCCGACGTGATGGCGCGCCTCAAGCTCGGGCGGTCCACGGTCTACGACCTGATCCGCTCCCGTCGCCTGCCCTCGATCACCATCGGTCGGTGCCGCCGCATTCCGGCGCGGGCTGTCCGCGAGTACATCACCAACGAACTGGAGGCGGCGGCCTGATGGCCCAGCAACGCAGGCGGAACCCCAACGGCGCTGGCACCATCACCAAGCGCAAGGACGGCCGCTATCAGTGCGCGGTCTACGTCCTCCAGCCGGACGGTACCCGTGCCCGCAAGTTCGCGTACGGCAAGACCTGGCAGGAGTGCGACACCAAGCGTCGTGAGCTGCTCGCCAAGGTCGACCAGGGCGTGCCCGTGCCCACCCGCTCGGCCAAGCTCTCCGACTGGCTGCCCTACTGGTTGGACAACATCGTCAAGCCTCGTCGGAAGCTCAGCACGTACGACAAGTACGAGGCGCACGTCAGGCTCTACCTCGTGCCCATGCTCGGCTCCAAGCGGCTCGAATCCCTCGGCGTCGCCGACGTCCGGCGCTTCCTGACCCAGCTGGAGAACAGGACCACAGCGGCCACGGCCAAGGAGTCGCACCGGGTGCTGCGTACGGCCCTGTCCGCTGCCTGCCGGGAAGAGCTGATAGCGCGGAACGTTGCGGGCCTTGTCGAGCCGCCTCGGGCCTCGTCGCGTGAGCTGAGTCCCTGGACGCTCGACGAGACCTTGGACTTCCTCGCCGCTTCCCGGAAGGACCCGTTGTACGCGGCCTTCGTGCTCGCTATCGCCATGGGGCTGCGGCGGGGTGAACTCGTCGGTCTGCGCTGGACCGATGTGGACCTGGACAAGCGCGTCCTGTACGTCCGCCAGCAGACGCAGCGGCGGCGCGGGGTCCTCTATGACGACGACACCAAGAACCGCCGCAACCGTGCCCTTCCGCTCCCGGCCATGTGCATTGCTCCGCTCCGCTGGCACCGGATGCGGCAGGTAGCTGCCAAGCAGCGTGCGGGGGAGTCGTGGGATGACGGCGGCTACGTCTTCGCCACCCGGACCGGCCGTCCGATCGAGCCGCGCAACGTGTACCGCTCCTTCACCCGGGTCGCCGAGTCCGCCGGCCTCCGCGTGATCCGGCTGCACGACGCCCGGCACGGGTGCGCCACGCTGCTCACCGCTGCCGGGGTAGCTCCCCGCGTCGTGATGGAGATCCTCGGGCACAGCCAGATCAGCATCACCATGGACGTGTACACGCACGTCGTGCAGGACACCCAGCGCGAGGCCATCAGCCACATGGATCGGCTGCTCAAGAGGCGGCCCGATCGTGAGTGACCGCCCGCGTTGATGTCAAAAGTGGATGTCAAAGGCCCCGGACCATGATCGGTCCGGGGCCTTTTGCCTGGTGCCCCCGGCAGGATTCGAACCTGCGACACCCGCTTTAGGAGAGCGGTGCTCTATCCCCTGAGCTACGAAGGCAGTGATACATGCGTCAGCGTACCGGATCTGTGGGGTGGGGGTGGGAGGGGATCAGGTCGGGGGGACGGGGGTGAAGTGGCCTGCCACTCGGAGGTCCGCCTCGATGCGGGTGACCGTCGTCAGCAGTTCGGGGAGGAGGTTGGCGACGCAGTCCGCCGCCGTGTGGCGGGCCGCGTGGACGGTGATGTTCGCCGCGGCGACCGCCTTGCCCCTGCGGTCGCGGACCGGGACCGCGATGGCGCGCAGGCCCTCCTCCAGTTCTCCGTCGACCAGGGCGTAGCCCTCGGCCGGATCCGCCAGCAGGACCCGGCCCAGTGACGTCGCGTGGGCCGGCAGACGGGTGCCGATCGTGATGTTGACGCTCGTGACGCGGCTCGTGGCCGCCCGGGCCGTGTACTGGACCTCCTCGCCCGACGGGGTCAGGACCGCCAGCGACGCCGACTCGTGGATGCGGGCCGCCAGGTCCTCCAGGTGCGGGGTCGCGATCCGGGGCAGCGAGGTGCGGGAGAGGGGTGGGAAGCCCAGGGACAGGACGGCCGGGGTCAGGTGGAAGGTGCGGTTCTGTCCTTGCCTCACCAGGCCCAGGTGTTCGTACGTGATCAGCGCCCTGCGTGCCGTCGCCCGCGCCAGGCCGGTCGCTCTCGCCACCTCCGTCAGCGTGGGCGTCGCCCTTCCCTCGCCGAACGCGGTCAGTACCGTCAGGCCGCGGGCCAGCGACTCCACGAACTCCCTGCCGAGTGCCTGCTTCGACGCGCCCGTCCAGGTCGCCAGACCCGCGGTCGCCGGCACCGGTGGGGAGGTCGGGGTCGCCGGCGCTGCCGCCAGCTCCGTCTCCATCCGCCGTACCGTCACCCGCAGTCCGGGCAACAGGGTGTCGCGCAGCTCCGGCGCGGTGTGCCGGCTCGTGTGGCTCACCACGCTGGCCACGCAGGCGAGTTGGCCGGTCCGTGGGTCCCGTACCGGCATGGAGACCGCCACCAGGCCCGGCTCGATCAGCTGGTCGTCCAGTGCCCAGCCGTCCCGCCCCGCGCGCACGGCTCGCCGCTCGAACTCCCCGTCCGGCGTGGCGTGTTCGTGTGGTGGTACGGCCGGGAAGTTCTCGTCCTTCGGGTCCGCCGCCCGGCGTTCGTGCCAGCGGTGCCACTGTTCGCCGGTCCACTCGGCGGCGAACAACGGTCCCGGCGCGGTGCGTTCGGCCGGAAGCAGGTCGCCGATGCGGAAGCTCAGGGACATCGCGCGGCGGCGGGTGGCCTGGTGGATGAAGCGGATGCCGTCGCCGTCGGCCACCGCCAGCGACACCGACTCGTCCAGTTCGTCGGCGAGGGCGTCCGCGTGGGCGTCGAGCAGCGCGGGCAGGCCGAGAGCGGCCAGGTAGGCGTTGCCCAGCTCCATCACGCGGGGGGTGAGGATCGCGTCCCGGCCGTCCGGACGGACGTATCCCACGCGCGCGAGTGTGGACGTGATCCGGTCGACGGTGGAGCGGGCGAGGCCGGTGGCCCGCTCCAGCCCGCTCAGGCTCAGCGTCCCGCCCGCCTCGGTCAGCGCCCGCAGAACGGCGATCCCCCGGATCAGGGGTGTCACGGCCTCCGAGGGCACGGTCGTCGACAGCAGGGCGGTCGACGTCACGGCCTCCGATGGCACGGCCTCCGACGGCACGGCCTCCGAGGGCACGGCCTCCGAGGGCACGCCCGTCGACGGTACGGCCTCCCACGGGACGCCCTCTGAGCGCGCGGCCTCCGGCGGTGCGGCCGGAGTCGACGGCGCCGGAGCACCGGTGGTCGCGGCGCTCTCGTCGGAGTCCATCGTGGGGGAGGCGGGCATCGGTTCTCCGGTACGGCGGTCATGGCGGACGGACCCGGCCTACCGTAGCCCCGTAGCCCCGTAGCCCCGTAGCCCCGTAGCCCCGTAGCCCCGTAGCCCCGTAGCCCCGTAGCCCCGTAGCCCCGTAGCCCCGTAGCCCCGTAGCCC
>NZ_JBEXCW010000024.1:0-29890 GCF_040605435.1 Streptomyces sp. NPDC005574 | reverse complement strand
GCCCCGTACGGTTCGCGGACCCGCGGTCGCCGGTACGGCCTGGTGACGAGGGTGCGGGCGCGAGGTCCCGCCACCGCCCCGCCCCAAGCGCCCCACCACCGCACCCCAGGTGCCCCCAACCACCGCACCCAAGTGCCCCCTACCGCCGCGTCACCAGCACCCGGTAGTCGCCCTTGAGGTCCGCGCCCGCCACGGATATGCGGAGTCCTCTTCGCGGGTCGGTGAAGTCCTCGCCGGGGGCGAAGGGCGCGTCCGAGAGTTCGGCGTGGACGTTCGGGCTGCGGGTGCAGCCGCCGCTGTCGGGGTGGGAGTCGTAGACCGTCACGGGTCCCATGCCGGTGTCCACGCCCCCGTCGACCTTGTAGATGAGTACGCCCGGGCGGCACACCGTCTCGTCGTTGCCCTCGCGGGTGCGCAGTTCGACGGCGTACCCCGTGCGGGCGCCGACCGGGACGACGAGCAGTTTCACCCCGCCGGGCCGGGCCAGCGGTGTCAGCGTGTACTCGGTCGTGCCGGGCCGGGCCGCGCAGTGCACCTGGGAGGCGTCCAGCCAGCCCAGTTTCCACTTGTGCCAGCCCAGCAGGTCGTTGTTGGCGCCCCAGTCCTCGCTCATGATGTCCCAGTGGCCGACCGAGCCGCCGCCTTCCTGGGTGTAGAGGTCGGGCAGGCCGAAGACGTGGCCGTTCTCGTGCGGCAGGACCCGGTAGCCGGTGCGGTCGTAGGAGCCGGAGCCGTCGTCCTGGCGGGAGTAGACGAAGGACGCGTTCGCCACCGGGACGCCGTCGGCGACCGGGGCCTCCGTGTTGCCGGCGAAGGTCACCGACAGGACCGTGTCCAGCGCGGACGGGCCGGCGTTCGGGGTGATCAGCACGTTGAGGAAGTCGTAGTCGCGGAAGTCGACCTTCGGGTCGGCCGTGGCCACGATGTCCTGGACCAGCCGGCGGTAGCCGGGGTCGAAGGGGGCGCCGCGTTCTATGCCGTACGCCTGGAAGGGCTTGGGCATCCGCAGCCAGGTGGGGACCGGTGTCTCGGGGCGGTAGTCGAGGCGGCCGTAGGAACTGGTGTGGAACCACTGCTGGGTCTGCGGGAAGAACTCGTGGAAGCGGTCGAGCGCGCTGCCCTGGCCGGGTGCGTCGGAGAAGTCGACCATCAGGGTGAGGGCGTGGACGGTGCCGGTGGAGCGGGAGTAGCCGGCGGACGTCGGGACTCCCTCGGACATCTGGACGGCCGGGCCACTGCCGATCAGGCAGGGGCTGAGCGCGGGGGAGCGGTCCAGGGAGACCGGCCCGGCCCCGGCCACCAGGTGGCCTGTGGGGAGGTGACCGGTGCCGGCCGAGGTGCTGACGGCCAGAGTCAGGAGGGTCACGGAGGCGAGGGCGGCCACACGCCGCGGGCGTATCCGACGGCGCTGCGGCCCGCCGGGCCCCTCAGACTGCGGCTGCATGCACGGGCCTTTCGCTCCGGGCAGCCGCCCGTCACCGGCTGCACCCTTTCGATCACCCTCTGCCGCGAGGTGACCGGGCGCGCGCTGGGGGAGCCGAACGTGGGGTGCCGACGGGGGGTGCCGGACGTCCCGGCCCGGGGCGACGGGGAGCCGGGTGGTGACCGGGTCGGCACGTGAGGGCGCGGCGGCTCGTAAGGGCATCTGCGCAGGCATGGGCGTGGCGCGCTCGGGCGGCCCCCAAGGGCACGCGCGCAGGTGGGAGGTGGTGGGGGAAGTTGCCGTCAGGTGGCGCGCGAGAGACGTGCGGGCGTCCGGCGCGGGCGCCGTACGGGCACCCGAAACGGACTCCTCGCATATGTGACCCAGGTCACATAAAACTTCTTCGGATGCGGGAAATAACCGGGGATCGTTTCCCCGTTTAGACCTGTGTCCGCGCGAAACGGGGAAACGCTCCCCGGATCGCCCGCCCACTCACCCGAGGAGCACACCGTGACCACCGCGACCGCCGTGCAGCGAAAGGTGACCCGGCCGCGTGCCGACGCCCTGCGCAACCGGGAGCGGATCGTCACCGCCGCCCAGGAGATGTTCGTCGAGTTCGGCCCTGACGTGCCGCTCGACGAGATCGCCCGCCGGGCCGGCGTCGGCAACGCCACGGTGTACCGCAACTTCCCGGACCGCGACGCGCTGGTCCGCGAGGTCGTCTGCTCGGTCATGGACCACACGTCCGAGGCCGCCGAGCAGGGGCTCGCGGAAACCGGCGACGCGTTCGAGGCGCTGGAGCGCTTCGTGCACTCCGCCGCCGACGAACGGATCAGCGCGTTGTGCCCGATGGTCGCCACCACCTTCGACCAGAACCACCCCGACCTGGTCGGCGCGCGGGAGCGCGTCGAGCGGCTCGTCGAGGAGCTCATGGACCGGGCGAAGGCGGCCGGCCGGCTCCGTACCGACGTGGGCGTCGGTGACCTGATGGTCGCCGTGGCCCAGCTCAGCCGGCCCCCGGCCGGCACGGGCTGCCTCAGCGCCGACCGCTTCGTACACCGTCACCTGCAGCTGTTCCTGGACGGACTGCGGGCCCCGGCCCGCTCCGTCCTGCCGGGCACGGCCGCGACCATGGAGGACCTCCGCCAAGCCTGAGCCACAGTTCAGAGAGTTTGTCGATCCGGCTGAGACGGTCTCGGTCCCGACCCGTTCGACCCGTTGAGCTCGCGGACAGCGAGCGGTCGAGACCGCGTTCAGCTTCCGGCAGTCGCCAACCCGACGAGCCGTCCCCTTCACACGTTTCCACACGTTTTCAGTCGTTTTTCTCCGTCACGAAGTCCCGAAGTGGGTATCCCCATGTCTGAAACAGCCGTAAAGGCCGCCGGCGTCGCCGACGCCCATGCCAACCGCTGGAAAGCGTTGTCGTTCATCGCGCTCGCCCAGCTGATGGTCGTCCTCGACGCGACCATCGTGAACATCGCACTGCCCTCCGCCCAGCAGGACCTGGGGATCTCGGACGGCAACCGGCAGTGGGTCATCACGGCCTACGCCCTCGCCTTCGGTGGTCTGCTGCTCTTCGGCGGCCGTATCGCCGACCTGTGGGGCCGCAAGCGGACCTTCGTCGCCGGTCTGATCGGCTTCGCCGCCGCGTCCGCCATCGGCGGCGCGGCCACCAACGAGGCGATGATGCTGGGCGCCCGCGCCCTCCAGGGTGCGTTCGGCGCGCTGCTCGCGCCCGCCGCGCTCTCCCTGCTCGCCGTGATGTTCACGGAGCCCAAGGAACGCGCCAAGGCGTTCGGTATCTACGGTGCGATCGCCGGTGGCGGCGGCGCCGTGGGATTCATCCTCGGCGGCGTCCTCACCGAGTACATGAACTGGCGCTGGACGTTCTTCGTCAACATCCCCTTCGCGATCATCGCCGCCGCGGGCGCGTACTTCGTCATCCGTGAGCCGGCCGGCGGCCGCAACCGCTCGCCGCTCGACATCCCGGGCGTCATCCTCTCCGTGCTCGGTCTGGTCACGCTCGTCTACGGCTTCACCCGCGCCGAGTCCGACGGCTGGGGCGACTCCGTGACCGTCGCCCTGTTCGTCGCCTCCGCGGTGCTGCTGGCCGCGTTCGTCGTCACCGAGTCCAGGGTCAAGGCCCCGCTGCTGCCGCTGCGCGTCATCACCGAGCGCAACCGCGGAGGCGTCTACCTCTCCCTCGGACTCGCGATCATCGCGATGTTCGGCCTGTTCCTCTTCCTGACGTACTACCTGCAGATCGTGAAGGGCTACTCGCCGGTCAAGACCGGCTTCGCCTTCCTCCCGATGATCGGGGGCATGATGGTGGGCTCCACGCAGATCGGCACCCGCCTGATGACCCGGGTCGCCCCGCGCTTCCTGATGGCTCCGGGCTTCCTGGTCGCCGGCCTCGGCATGCTGTTCCTGACCCAGCTGGAGATCGGCTCCTCGTACTCCGCCGTGATCCTGCCCGGCATGGTGCTGCTCGGTCTCGGCATGGGTACGGCGTTCATGCCCGCCATGTCGCTGGCCACGTACGGCATCGAGCCGCGTGACGCCGGTGTCGCCTCCGCGATGGTCAACACCTCGCAGCAGGTGGGCGGTGCGATCGGTACGGCCCTGCTGAACACGATCGCCGCCTCGGCGACGACCTCCTACATCAAGGACCACATCGGCGGCGCCGCCTCCAAGTCCCAGCAGCAGCTGGTGCAGTTGGAGGGCCAGGTGCACGGTTACACCAACGCCATCTGGTTCGCCGTGGGCATCCTCGTGGCGGCCGCGACGGTCGCGGCGACCCTCATCAACACCGGCCGCCCGGGCAGCACCACGGTGGCGGGTTCCGGCGAGGTCGTCGAGGACGAGGCGGCCGTACCGGTGGTCATGCACTGATCCCCGACGGCCGTCCGCCCGAGCTGCGCGGACGGCCCCGGGCCCACCGGGAACCCGCTTCGACAACTGTTCGACCCCCGTCGGCGCACGTGGCCGACGGTGCGCACGGGGAAGGGGACGCCCCGCACGCACCACCCTGACGGGCCTGCCCTGTCTCCGCCGGACTCGGGTTCAGCGGAGCCAGGGCAGGTCCGCACCCGCTCCGTTCGGCTGAAGTCCCTCGGCGAGGATCTGCATGATCTCGCCGAGGGACTTCTGCTGTTCCGGGGTGAGCCGCTCGAACACCGCCTGCCGTACGGCGCTGACGTGGCCCGGCGCGGTCCGCCGCAGGACCTCGGCGCCCTCGTCCGACAGGACGGCGAACTGGCCGCGCTTGTCGGAGGGGCAGTCCTCGCGGCGCACCCAGCCGTTGCGCTCCAGGCGGGCCACGGCGTGGGAGAGGCGGGACCGGGTGATCTTGGCCATCATGGCGAGCTCGGTCATCCGCAGCCGGCGGTCCGGGGACTCGGCGAGCTTGACCAGCAGGCCGTAGTAGATGTGCGGCATGCCCGCGTCGCGCTGGAGCTGACGGTCGAGATGGTCCTCGAGCAGGGTGGAGGCGTCGACGTAGGAGCGCCAGACGCGCTGTTCCTCGTCGTCGAGCCAGCGGGGCTCTTCAGCGGATGCGGGTGCCGTCTTCATGGACTCCACTGTACGAGATTTCTCCTTGAATCTTAAACAAACCAGGCGTACGCTGTGTGGTACATACATTGAGAGTTCAAGTAGTCGGGCCGGTCGCTCGCCCGTCCCGCTCTCGTCCCACTCTTCCGACGTCCGAGGGAGTAGCCGCGATGTCCGCCGCCACCCAGGAGCGCATGCCCGCCCTCTATCTCAGCCACGGCGCCCCGCCCCTGGCGGACGACCCCGTCTGGCCCGGACAGCTCGCCGCCTGGTCCGAGGACCTGCCGCGACCCAAGGCGATCCTGATGGTCTCCGCCCACTGGGAGGAGGCCCCGCTCGCCCTCGGAGCCACCACGGCCGTCCCCCTCGTCTACGACTTCTGGGGCTTCCCCGAGCACTACTACCAGGTCCGTTACGCGGCCCCCGGCGCGCCCCGACTCGCCGAGTCCGTACGGAAACTGCTGCGCGCCCCGGGCATGCCCGTGCAGGACATCCCCGACCGGGGCCTCGACCACGGCGCCTACGTGCCGCTCGTCGAGATGTTCCCCGAGGCCGACATCCCAGTCCTGCAGATCTCCATGCCGACCCTCGATCCGGTGAAACTCATGGAGATCGGCCGTACCCTGGCCCCGCTGCGCGACGAGGGCGTGCTGATCGTCGGCTCCGGCTTCTTCACCCACAACCTGGCCGCGCTGCGGCACACCGGCGGGGGAGTGCCGACCTGGTCCTCCGAGTTCGACGACTGGGGCCGCCGCGCCCTGGAGACCCGTGACTGGGACTCCCTGCTCGACTTCCTCCACAAGGCCCCGGCCGGCCGGTACGCCCACCCGCGCACCGAGCACTTCGCCCCGCTGTTCGTGACCATGGGTGCGGCGGAGGCGGGCGGCGAGCTGGACGCGCAGAGGTCCGTGATCGACGGGTTCTGGCTGGGAATGGCCAAGCGGTCGGTGCAGTTCGGCTGAGGGTGAGGGGCCGCCCGGGTCCGGCCGAGGTCGCGGTCGGGCGGCGGCCGCGCCCGGGTCCCGGCCGAGTTGGCTCCCGGGGGGTGGCCCGCTCAGAACCTCACTCGGGAGCCCGCGCGCGAGCCGCTCAGAGTTCCTTCTCGTACCAGGCCACGTCCCAGTAGCGGCCGAACTTGCGGCCCACCTCCGCGTACGTGCCGATGTGCTGGAAACCGAAGCGTTCGTGCAGCCGCGCGGACGCTTCGTTCGGCTGGGTGATCCCGGCGTAGGCCCGGTGCAGGTCCTCGCCGGCGAGCGCCGCGAAGAGCGCCTCGTACAGCAGCGTGCCGACCCCACGGCCGCCCGCGTCCGGGGCGAGATAGACCGTGGTCTCCACCGAGGTGCCGTAGGCCGGCTTGGGGCGGTGGGGACTGGAGGTGGCGTAGCCCAGAATCTCCTGTGAGATCCCGCGCGGACCCGCCGCCGTGGCAACCATCAGGCGATACGGCCCGTCTTCAGGGTGGGACAGCAGCCAGGGACGCCGTTCCTCCGGAGTGAAGACCTCCGTGTCGAATGTGATGGGCGTCTCACGGATGTAGTGGTTGTAGAGGGCGGTGAGAGCGTCGAGGTCGGCCTCGACTCCCGGCCTGACCTGGACCGCTGTACGTTCCGACGGCATCGTGCCTCCCCGTGTGGCGGCACAGGGTACTGCATGATCAGAAAAACAGAGGTGCCGGCTGGGAATTCTGTCCGGATTCCAGTCGTTGTTTCCATCAGATGCGGGGCACACGAGGAGAGTGCCGAGCGTCTGAGAGACCACCGCTGAACCACCATCGCAAGGGAGCACGCATGGCAACCCGTGCCGTCGCCCGTCGTCAGTCCGCCACCGGCGAGACCAGCGACGCGCCACGCGGTGTTCGCGCCCATGGCGGCGAGATCGCCGACCGCGACCTGGTCGGCATGTACCTCGACGAGATCGCGCGCACACCGCTGCTCGACGCCGCCAAGGAGGTCGAGCTGTCACAGATCATCGAGGCGGGTGTGTTCGCGCGGCAGGTTCTCGACGGGTTCGAGGAGTCCAAGGCGGACGCGACCCGTGAGGAGCTCGAGGCGCTGATCGCCGACAGCGAGCGCGCCAAGGACGTCTTCATCCGTTCCAACCTCCGCCTGGTCGTGGCCGTGGCCCGCCGCTACCCCCGCAGCGGCCTGCCCCTGCTCGACCTGGTCCAGGAGGGCAACGCCGGCCTGGTGCGCGCGGTCGAGAAGTTCGACTACCGCAAGGGCTTCAAGTTCTCCACGTACGCCACCTGGTGGATCCGCCAGGCCATCACCCGGTCCATCGCCGACCAGTCGCGCACCATCCGCCTGCCCGTCCACCTGGTGGAGGAGCTGGGCCGGATCCGCCGCGTGCAGCGCGAGTTCAACCGGGAGAACGGCCGGGACCCGGAGCCCGCCGAGATCGCCGCCGAGCTCGGCTCGACGCCGGCGCGTGTGACGGACGTCCTGGACTGGGCCCGCGACCCGGTCTCGCTGAACATGGCGGTCGACGACGACGGGGACACCCAGTTCGGCGACCTCCTGGAGGACACCTCGGCGGTGTCGCCGGAGCAGTCGGTGCTCACCCTGCTGCGCAGCGAGGAACTGGACGACCTCATCGGCCGCCTCGACCAGCGCACGGCCTCGATCATCAAGATGCGCTACGGCATAGAGGACGGCCGCGAGCGCACGCTGACCGAGGTGGGCAAGGAGCACGGCCTGACCCGCGAGCGCATCCGCCAGATCGAGAAGCACGCCCTGCTGGAGCTGAAGAAGCTGGCGCGCGACACCGGGTTCGACGCGGCCGCGTGACGGCCGGGAAGGTCCACCGCGAAAGTCGCGAAAATTGGTGGGTGTGGCTTCGCGATTGCCGGGTAGGCGCGTCAGCGGAAGGGGCGTGCGCGACCCGACTGGCGCCGGATGGCGTACGACGGCCCTGGGCCGCGTACGCCGGGTGGCGCAAGGCGGCGGAAACATGGCGTATAACGCCGCTTCAACCGACAAAGGCCCGGGAACAAGACTTCAGAGCCCGGCAGTTCACAGCGTCTCCACGGATGTACGGAGTCCAGGGCCCACCCCCTGACTCCCCGAAGCCAAGTCCCGTCGCACACCCCCCGGCGCCGGGACTCTCCACCAGCCGGGTTCCGGCACCCTCCCCCCGGGTGCCGGAACCCGGCTGACTTCGTTCCGGGCCGACCCCGTTCGGTCGACGCGGTACCGGGCGCAGGGACGGCGGGGCACCCCGTACCTGAACTCCGGGGTGGCCCGCCGAATGGCAGATTGTGCCACATGGGCATAGCCTGCCGAATGTGCGTCTCCCCACCTCTGCCTCCTCCACCCCACCCGCCACCGCGGCCACCTCGCTCACGGAACGCCGTAAGGCCGCGACCCGGATGGACATCGCCCGCGCGGCGGCCGGCCTCTTCGTCCGGCACGGTCTGCGCGCCACCCGCGCCGAGGACATCGCGCAGGCGGCGGGGATCGCCCCGCGCACCTTCTACCGCTACTTCGCCACCAAGGAGGAGGCCGTCGCACCGCTCTACGCGGCGGGGGCCGAGCGCTGGGCGGTGGCGGTACGCGAGGCGCCGGCCGAACTGTCCCTCCCGCAGGCCCTGGAGCACGGCGTACGGCACACGCTGACACCCGGCGTCGGTGTCTCGGCCAGTTCGTGGGAATGGGTCCGCACCCTGATCCGCCTGGCCGACGCGAGCCCCGCCCTGGGCAAGGTGTGGGCGGAGGTGTGCCACACGTCCGAACGGACGCTGGCGGAGGTGGTGCGGGAACGGGTGACGGGCCGGGGGGCGGGACCCGGGGCCGGTGATACGGCGGCTCGTGCGGCCGGTCGTGTGACAGGCCGTGACGACAACGTTGCCGAGGGGGAGGGGCGGGGCGGTGACGGTGCCGCTGACTTCGGCGCATCCCCGGCTGGTGCTGGTGCTGGTGCTGGTGCTGGTGCTGCTGCTGGTTCCCGTGCCGGGTCTGGGTCCGGTTCCCGTGCCGGGTCTGGGTCCGGTTCCCGTGCCGGGTCTGGGTCCGGTTCCCGTGCCGGGTCTGGGCCCGGTTCCGGGGGCGAGACGCGTGGTGTCGCGGCGTCCGATGCCGAGGCGTCCGGAGTCGAGGTGCCCGGGGCCGTCCCCGCCGGGCTGCGCTTCGCCGCTGCCGCCGCGAGTGCCGCCGTACGGACGGCCGTCGAGGGCTGGGCGGCGGGGGACGCCGCCGCCGGCGGACCGGAGGGACCGGCCGCGGTGGCGCTGCGGAACCTCGACGCGCTGCGGGACTTCCCCTGGGAGACGGTGGTGGACCGGCGGGAGGCATGACGGCGGCGCCAGGTGGCCGCCCCGGGGGCGGAGCGGGCCGACCGGTCAGGCGCTCCCCGCCCGGACCAGTCGGTCACCCAACTCCCGTACGCACCTGGCGAGTTCCTCCGGCCCCTCGACCGTGAAGTCGACCCCCAGCATCGCCAGCCGTACCGCCAGCCAGTCGACCGTGTCCCCGGTCGTGGTGTGCAGGCGGCACCGGTTCGCGTCGAGCGGCTCGGGGGTGCCGAGCCAGGACGGCAGCCGTGGGGCGACCGCGTCGGCCGGGGCGGCGAAGGTGACCGTGAACTCGTACGTCTCCTGGCGTCCGTACATCGACTGCCGCAGATAGTCCGCCGCGTTGCCCGTCGGCAGCTCGCGGGGGGTGAACCGGGCGCCGGTCGCCAGCGGTTCGCTCACCCGGTCGACCCGGAAGGTGCGCCAGTCGTCGCGGTCGAGGTCGTAGGCGACGAGGTACCAGCGCCGCCCCGTCGACACCAGCCGGTAGGGCTCCGTCACGCGGCGGGAGGCGGTGCCGTCCTTGGCGCGGTAGGCGAACCGCAGGCGCTCGTGCCCGGCCACCGTCGAGGCCATCACGGTCAGTGTCTCGGGCGCGATGCTCGCGCCGTCTCCACTGGTCAGCGGTGTCGTGGCGGCCTGGAGGGTGGAGACGCGGTGGCGGAGACGGGACGGCAGGACCTGCTCCAGCTTGGCCAGGGCGCGGACGGACGCCTCGTCCACGCCCGCCACGGCGTGTCCCGCCCCTGCCCGCAGGCCGACCGCGATCGCGACCGCCTCCTCGTCGTCGAGCACGAGCGGTGGCATCGCCTTGCCCGCGACCAGCCGGTAGCCGCCGTCGGCACCCTTGCTGGCCTGCACGGGATAGCCCAGTTCACGCAGCCGGTCGATGTCGCGCCGGACGGTACGACGGGACACCCCGAGCCGGTCGGCGAGCTCGCCACCGGGCCACTCGCGGGGCGTCTGGAGGAGGGAGAGGAGCTGAAGGAGCCGGGCCGGAGTGTCCGTCGTCATGGAACCGAGGATGCCGTAGATCTAGGACACGATCTGACCTAATCGGCCCCTAGCTTGAAGGCATGAACTCCCCCGAACCCCTCGTGGACAGCTCGGCCGGCCCGGCCTCGACAGCGGACCGGCGCCGCTGGTTCGCCCTGGCGATCGTGATGACCGCGGCCTTCATGGACCTCGTCGACGTCACGATCGTCAACATCGCGATCCCGTCGATCCAGCAGGACGCGGGCGCCTCCTTCAGCCAGATCCAGTGGATCACCGCCGGTTACGCGCTCGCCTTCGCCGCCGGCCTCATCACCGGCGGCCGGCTCGGCGACATCCACGGCCGCAAGCGGCTGTTCCTCGTCGGCATCGGCGGCTTCACGCTGGCCTCCGCGCTGTGCGGCTTCGCCGCCAACCCGGAGATGCTGGTCGCCTCGCGCATCCTGCAGGGCGGCATGGCGGCCATGATGGTGCCGCAGGTCCTGTCGATCGTCCACGCCACCTTCCCGGCGCACGAGCGGGGCAAGGTGTTCGGGCTGTTCGGCGCGGTCGTGGGTCTCGGGGCGGTGTCCGGGCCGCTGCTCGGCGCGCTGCTCACGGAGTGGAACCTGTTCGGCCTCGAATGGCGGCCCATCTTCCTGATCAACCTGCCGGTCGGCGTCGCGGGCCTGATCCTCGGCCGCCGCTTCATCACCGAGTCCAAGGCGCCGAAGGCCCTCAAGCTCGACCTCGTCGGGGTCGCCCTCGTCGTCCTGGGCCTGCTGATGCTGCTCTACCCGCTGACCCGCGGCCGCGAGCTGGGCTGGCCGCTGTGGGGGTACGCCTCGATGGCGGGCTCGCTCGTGGTCTTCGCGGCGCTGGTGGCGTACGAGCGGCGCAAGACCGCCCGCGACGGCTCCCCGCTCGTCGAACTGTCCCTGTTCCGGGTCAAGAGCTTCGCGGCCGGCATCGCGGTGCAGACCGTCTTCGGGGTCGCGCTCGGCATCTTCTTCCTGGTGTGGACGCTGTACATGCAGGTGGGGCTGGGCTGGAGCCCGCTGCGCGCGGGCCTGACCGGGGTCCCCTTCTCGATCGCCGTCTCGGCGGCGGCCGGCCTGTCGGTCCAGCAGCTGGTCCCGCGCTTCGGGCGCCGGGTGCTCCAGGCGGGCGCGCTCCTGATGGCCGCGGGCGTGCTGCTGTACATCGGGGAGTCCGAGCGGTACGGCATGCGGATCGCCTCCTGGCAGATGGCGCTGCCCCTGGTCGTCATGGGCCTCGGCATGGGTCTGATCGTCGCCCCGCTGACCGACGCGGTGCTCTCGGACGTGCCGCGCGAACACGCGGGTTCGGCGTCGGGACTCATCAACACCGTGCAGCAGATGGGCAACGCGCTGGGTCTCGGCCTGGTGTCCGTCGTCTTCTTCGGCCCGGTCGGCGACGACCTGCGCCCCACCGAGATCGGCCCGGCCTTCGTGAACGGCTTCCAGCACGCCCTGGTCTGGGTGACCGCGGTGATGGCCGTGATCTTCCTCCTGATGTTCGCCCTCCCACCCCGCGCGGCCCAGCACACGGAGGGCTCGGACGGAGAGGTGGGATCGGGCGAACGGGAGGCGGTGCTGGCGGGATGAGCGGCGCCGGGTAGCCCCTGCGGTCCCTTCGCGGGGGCTACCCGGCCACAGGTCGAGCCGCGGGTCGAGTGCCCGCCCTCCGTGACGACGGAGGGCGGGCACTGTCGTGCCCGGCCGGAGAGGGGGTGCTGCTGGCGCTGGTGGGGCCGGTGGGGGTGGGAGGGCCTTCGACCCATGCCCGTTTGTGTCCGAATTACTTCCGAGCCTGTTTACTTTGCGGAAATGCGAGCGTAGCCTCCCACTGAAACCACAGGTTCGGGCATCGGTCGGAGGCGAACGGGCATGTACGCACCGGAGCGGCAGCAGGAGATTCTCCGGCTCGCGCGTGACGGCGGGCGGGTGGACGTGGTGTCTCTGGCCGAGGAGTTCCAGGTCACGGCGGAGACGATCCGGCGGGATCTGAAGGCCCTCGACCGGGCCGGGCTCCTGCGCCGGGTGCACGGCGGGGCCATACCGGCCGGGCGTCTCGACTTCGAGCCGGACCTCACCGAGCGCGAGTCGACCGCGGCCGACGAGAAGGACCGGATCGCGAAGGCGGCCCTCGCGGAGGTGCCGGGCGAGGGCACGATGATCCTCGACGCCGGTACGACCGTCGCCCGCCTGGCCGGTGCGATCCCGCTGGAGGCGGCGCTCACCGTCGTCACGCACTCGCTGCCGATCGCGGCCCGCCTCGCGGACCACCCCGGCATGCAGCTCCATCTCGTCGGGGGGCGCGTCCGGCACCGTACGCGCGCCGCCGTGGACGCCTGGGCGCTGCGTGCCTACGGCGAGATCCGGGCCGACGTCCTGTTCGTCGCCGCCAACGGCTTCTCGGCCGACCGCGGGCTGACCACCCCCGACCTCGCCGAGGCCGCGGTGAAGCGGGCCGCGATGGCCGCGGCGCGCCGCGTGGTGCTGCTCGCCGACTCCGCCAAGCACGGGCAGGAGCACTTCGCCCGCTTCGGCGCCCTGAGCGACGTGGACCTGCTGATCACCGACAGCGGGCTGAGCCCGGAAGACGCCACCGCCATCGAGCGCGGCGGCACGGAAGTGGTGCGCGCATGATCCTCACCGTCACGCCGAACCCGTCCCTGGACCGTACGTACGAGGTCCCCTCGCTGGATCGTGGAGAGGTCATCCGCGCCACCGGCGAACGCATGGACCCGGGTGGCAAGGGCGTGAACGTCTCGCGTGCCGTGGCGGCCGCCGGGCGGCGCACGGTCGCGGTGCTGCCCCTCGGTGGTGCGCCGGGCGCGCTCGTCGCCGATCTGCTCGACGCGCAGGGCATCGAGGTCGCGCCGGTGCCGGTGGCGGGCGCCACCCGCTCCAACATCGCGCTCGCGGAGGCGGACGGCGTACTCACGAAGATCAACGCACCCGGTCCCGAACTGTCGGACGCCGAGCGCGAGTTGCTGCTGGAGACGGTACGGCGGCAGTCGGCCGACGCCGACTGGATCGCCTGCTGCGGAAGCCTGCCGCGGGGGCTCGCGCCTTCCTGGTACGCCGAGTTGGTCGCGCGGGCGCACGCCGCGGGTGCCCGGATCGCGCTGGACACCTCGGGGCCTGCGCTGCTTCAGGCGCTGCGGGAGCGGCCCGAGGTGGTCAAGCCGAACGTCGAGGAACTCGCGGAAGCCGTGGGCCGCCCCCTGGCCACAGTCGGGGACGCCGTGAAGGCGGCCGAGGAGTTGCGCGGGATGGGCGCGCGCGCCGTCCTCGCGAGCCTCGGCGCCGACGGACAGCTGCTGGTGGACGACGCCGGCGCCTGGTTCGGCAGCGCGCGCGTCGACGTCGTACGCAGCAACGTGGGCGCCGGAGACTCCTCGCTCGCCGGGTTCCTCATCGCCGGCGGCGGCGGCGGCGGACCGGAGGCCCTCGCCTCGGCGGTCGCGCACGGTGCGGCGGCCGTACAGCTGCCCGGCAGCGTGATGCCGAGGCCCGGCGACCTGGACCCGGCCGCGGTGACCGTCACCGCCGAGGTGCCCGTGGACCGCGTACTGCAGGAGCCGGCGTCATGACGACGTACGCCCCGCCCCGGAGCCGAACCGCCCGCGCTCCCCGCGGACGGGCAGTTCCGCTCGCCGCTCCGGCCGCCCCGCCGGGCCGGTCGGCACCCCCGGCCGACCGCCGTGCCCCCGTCCCCACCCCCCTCCCTGTCTCCACCCCCCTCCCCGTCCCCGTCACCACCCTCGCCCACCGCGTCTTTTGGGCGATACGCGTGCGAAGGAGCCCGCGATGAGCGACATGATCACCGCGGACCTGGTCGATCTCGACCTGTCCGCCGATACCAAGGAAGCGGCGGCCCGTGCCCTCGCCGAGCGCATGGTCGCCCTGGGCCGGGTGACCGACCTGGAGGGCTTCCTCGCCGACGTGGCCGCCCGCGAGGCGCAGATGCCGACCGGCCTCGACGGCGGTATCGGCATCCCGCACTGCCGCAGTGAACACGTCACCGAGCCGACCCTCGGCTTCGGCCGCAGCGCCACGGGCATCGACTTCGGCGCCCCCGACGGGCCCGCCGACCTGATCTTCCTGATCGCCGCCCCGGCCGGCGCCGACGACGCCCACCTCACCATCCTGTCGTCGCTGGCCCGGCAGCTCATGAACGCCGAGTTCACCTCCGCGCTGCGGTCGGTGGACGGTGCGGCGGCCGCGGCCGCGCTCATCCGCGGGGACGAGCCGGCGGCGGCCTCCGCGCCCGCCGCGCGGGACACGGGGGCAGGCGACGCCGCCTCCGCCGGTCCCGCCGAAGACTCCGTGGCGGTGCCGGCGGCGGCCTCCGCCGGCACCGCCACGGACACCATCCCGGACCTCACCACGAAGGCCGCCCCCTCGGCCGGTCAGGGCTCCGCGACGGACGAGAAGCCGTTCCGGATCGTCGCCGTCACCTCCTGTCCGACCGGCATCGCCCACACCTACATGGCGGCCGAGTCCCTGGAGAACGCGGGCCGCGAGGGCGGTGTCGAACTCGTCGTCGAGCCGCAGGGCTCAGCCGGATTCACCCGGCTCGACCCCGCGGTCATCGCCGCCGCGGACGGCGTGATCTTCGCGCACGACGTGCCGGTACGGGAGAAGGAACGCTTCGCCGGCAAGCCGACCGTCGACGTCGGTGTGAAGGCGGGCATCAACCGGCCCGGCGAGCTCATCGCCGAGGTCCGCGAGAAGGCCGCGCGCGGCGAGGTCACGTCCGGCTCCGCGCCGTCGCCGGTCGAACGCGCCGGCGAGTCCGGTGAGGGCTACGGCACCAAGCTGCGCAAGTGGCTGATGTCCGGCGTCAGTTACATGGTCCCCTTCGTCGCCGCGGGCGGTCTGCTCATCGCCCTCGGATTCGCGATCGGCGGCTACAAGATCAACAAGGCGCCGTCGGTCATGGACCACTTCATGTGGATGCAGGCCGACAGCTGGGGCGCGCTGTTCTTCCAGATCGGCGGCGTGGCCTTCGGCTTCCTCGTCCCCGTGCTGGCCGGCTACATCGCGTACGGCATGGCGGACCGGCCCGGTCTCGTGCCCGGCTTCGTCGGCGGCGCGATCTCCCTCACCATCAACGCCGGTTTCCTGGGCGGCCTCGCGGCCGGTCTGATCGCCGGTGGTGTGGTGATCGCGATCCAGAAGGTCCGGATACCCGCCTCGCTGCGCGGCATCATGCCGGTGGTGGTGATCCCGCTGATCTCCTCGGCGATCGTCGGGTTCCTGATGTTCGTGGTGATCGGCAAGCCCATCGCCTCCGCCCAGAAGGGCATGACCGACTGGCTGAACGGCCTCACCGGCTCCAACGCCGTCCTGCTCGGCGCCCTCCTCGGCCTGATGATGTGCTTCGACCTCGGTGGCCCCGTCAACAAGGTCGCCTACACCTTCGCCACCGCCGGCATCGCGGTCGCGAGCCCCAGCGACTCCGCGATGAAGATCATGGCGGCCGTGATGGCGGCCGGCATGGTCCCGCCGCTGGCCATGGCCCTCGCGACGACCGTGCGCGGCCGTCTGTTCACCGAGACCGAGCGCGAGAACGGTAAGGCCGCCTGGGTGCTGGGCGCCTCCTTCATCTCGGAGGGCGCCATCCCGTTCGCCGCGGCGGACCCGCTGCGGGTCATCCCCTCGGCGATGGTCGGCGGCGCGATCACCGGTTCCCTCTCGATGGCCTTCGGCGCCACCCTTCGCGCCCCGCACGGTGGCATCTTCGTGGTCCCGCTGATCGGCAATCCGTTCCTCTACCTGGTCGCCATCGCGGCGGGCGTGTGCGTCTCGACGGCCCTGGTCGTCGTCCTGAAGGGCATGCGCAAGCCGGCGGCCGCAACCACGGCCGCGGACGCCGGCGATGGGGCGGCGACCACGGCGGCGGAGACGAAGCAGCCTGTCGCCGCCTAGGGTTTTCGTTCGGATCAGGCTGGATCCGGGAGCGAGGTCCGGTGGCGTGACGTGCATGGCGGCGGAGGGAGTCGGGGCCGAGCCCTGGCGGCCGACGGCAACGCGGCGGGGCGCGGCGCGGGACCTCGCGAGTTCGCCCGTCCGAACGGAAGGCGGACAACGCGGAGAGGTGCGGCGCCCGACCCCCGCGACCCGGCCTGATCCGCACGCGAGGCCCTGAGCCGCACCGCCGTCCCCCCGTCCCTTTGGGAACACTGTGGGGTGTTCACGGCACCTGCGAGATACGTCACGGTCCGGGGCCAAAGTCCCGGACCGTGGTGTCTACTGGAGCGCATGCCTGAGCACGTCTCCCTCTACCAGTGGCTTGGTGTGAGCCTCCTGATCCTGGTGACCCTCGCCTGGACCTTCGGGTTGGCCCACATGCTGCGCCGCGGCCGTTTCGAGGCCGCCGTGCGGCGCGCCGGCGGCCAGACCCTGTCGGCCTTCCCGCACCCGCGGCAGGCCGGTCCCCACCGCGAGTACGTCGAACTGACCCGGGCCGAGGAAGACGCCTTCGCGGGCCTCGTACGACAACTCGACGGCGGCCGCTGACACCCTCTCCGCGGGCACGCGAGCGGGCCTCGGGGTGTCAGGACACCTGGGACGCGCGCCGTTCCATCGCGTCTCTCGCCGCGTCCTCGGACACGTACACCTCGCACATGTGCCGTCCGTCGGGCGTCGCCGTGTGCTCGACCTCCCACAGGGAGATCTCCGTGCCGTCCCGCAGCAGGAACGCGTGCTCGTAGAGCGAGAACGACAGCGCCGCGCGCCCCGCACGGCACGGACGCCCGAACGCCTGGGTGATCTGGTGGGCGAACGCCGTGCTCAGCAGTGCCGCCATGGCCGCGTCCGGACGGTCGTGGTTCTCCGCCCGGCGCAGGAGCCGGCGCGCGTGATCCGCCGAGTCGTCCGGTACGTACGCGTGGCGGGGCGTGTGCACCGGCGACAACTGCACCGCCACCGGCAGCTCGAAGTCCGGCGCGTCCGGCGGGAGCGGCAGCCGGGCGGTGGCGGCGCGCAGCTCCTCCTCGTCGACATACACCTCGTGCTGCGGGGCGCTGCCCGGCGCGGTGTTGTGGACGAGCTCCCACAGGGTGCGCGCCGAGCCGTCGGCGAGCAGCCATGTGTGCCGGTACGTCTCACGGTGCAGTCCCGCGCTGTGGTGCGCGGAGTGCAGGGAGCTGTCGTGCGCCAGCGCGCAGTCCAGCCGGCGGATCGCCTCGTCGGGCAGCTCGAACGAGTTGAGGGCGCGACCCAGGAGTCGCGCGAGGTGCTCCTCCGGAGACTCCGGCGACTCGGGTGGTTCGTACGCTGCCGTCTCGTACGGAACGCTCAAGGTTTCTCCCGGCGTTGCTGCATGTCACCTTGTGGGTGCATACCGTAGCCCCTCGGTCGGACATCATGTCCGGGAACCGAGAAAACGTATGCCCGGAAAACGCCCGGGCCGCGCAGGAAGTTCCCACGCGGCCCGAGGATTCGTCAAAAGATGCCGGTCAGAGGGTACTTGCACGGGTCCCGGGGTTGTCCGTCCGCTCAGGACGCGCCCCCCCGCGAGCCACTCGCTCCAGGAGAGGTTCCAGCCGTCGAGCCCGTTGTCCGCAGCCACGTTCTTGTCCGGGGAGTTCCTGACGATCACGACGGGTCAGCCGGGGAGTTCGTGACCCGCCGGGTACAACTCCCCGTACGACGGCCACGATCCGCCCGGGGCGTCCACCGACTCGGCGGCGCGCACGGCGCGCACGACGGCGCGCGTCACCAGGTCCGCGCCCGCGGCGAGGATCTCGTTCAGCGCGAGAGGATGCTCGGCGAGCGGGCGCCCTCCTGTGGCCAGCGCGAAGACCGTGTCCCCGTCGTGGAGCAGATGCACCGGCCGTACGGCGCGCGCGATGCCGTCGTGCGCCGTCCCGGCCAGCTTCTGGGCCTGCGCCTTGGACAGGTCCGCGTCCGTGACGACCACCGCCAGCGTCGTGTTCAGCGGCAGGGGAGCGCCCTGGGCCGACGCCTCCGCCAGACGCCGCCGCGCCGCTTCGTGCACGGCGGGGTCCGGACAGGCCACCCGCCCCTGGAACAACTCCCCGTACAGGACGCCGGTTTCCGGATCCGTCACCGATCCCGCCGCGTTGGCCACGACCAGCGCCGCCACGGTGATCCCCGAGTCGAGGAGGGCGCTCGCCGTGCCGACGCCGCCCTTCATCGGGCCGACCGCGGCTCCCGTGCCGGCGCCCACGCAGCCTTCCTGGACGCGTGCGCCCGGCCCGGTCGCGGCGGCCGTCTCCACGGCGGCCCGGCCGGTGGCCGCGTCCGGCCTGGCCCGGAAGTCGCCGCCGCGCCCCAGGTCGAACACCGCGGCGGCCGGCACCACGGGCACGACCTGCTTCGGATCCGGTCCGACGGGCACCCCGCGCCCCTGCTCCTCCAGCCAGGCCATCACCCCGGACGCCGCGTCGAGTCCATAGGCGCTGCCGCCGGTCAGGACGACCGCGTCGATCCTCTGCACGAGGTTGCGCGGGTCGAGGGCGTCGGTCTCCTTGGTGCCGGGGCCTCCTCCGCGCACGTCCACCGCTGCCACGGCCCCACCCGGCGGAGCCAGGACGACCGTGGTGCCGGTGAGCCAACCGTCACCGGTCCGCGTCGCGTGCCCGACCCGCACCCCGGCGACGTCCGTCAATGCGTCAACTGTCATGGGGCCAGTGTCGTCCAGGGGGTGGCGGCAGGGGGTCGGCGCACGTGCTCGGGCGCCGGGGGTTCGGAGCTTGTCGCTCGGAGCCTGTCGCTCGGGGTCCCCGCCCGCTGCCTGCTGCCTGCGCACTAGGTCCGGCGCCTGCCGCACCAGTCGGCGCCTGCCCTCCGCCGCTCGCCGCCCAGCGCGCCCCCCGCCGCCTGACGCCCGCCGCACGAGGTCCGGCGCCCGCCGCCCTGGTGCAGAGCTCGCCCTCCGCCAGCCCCCATGGTGCGGAGCCCGCCGCCTGACGCCCGCCGCACAAGGTCCGGCGTCCAGCGCCCCATGCCTGCCGCCCGGCGCACTCTCGGTGGTTCGACGCGCACGCGGGGGCGGGTCGGCGCGAGCCGAGGTCACGTGGACGTTCAGACCGCCGGTTCCGTCGTCGGGTTCTCTCCCTGACCGTCCTTCCTCCCGCTGCCCCCCTTCCGTCCGTCCCCGCCGTTCCCTCCGTAGCCCCGGCCGGTCATTCGGGTGCTGAGGATCTCCCCGGTCGCCACCGCCGCGGCCGAGACCAGGCCGGCCGCGAGCACCGCCCAGTCGCCGAGGAAGGTGCAGCAGATCACCAGCAGGGCCGCCGTCGGCAGCACCGCCTGCTGGGCGATGCCCACCTTGAAGTAGCGCGAGTGCAGTGCCCAGACGGTGAGCAGGAACAGCGCCGTCGGCAGGGTCACCGCGGCCGCGGCCGCCAGGGTGGAGATGTGGGCCTTGCCGACGGCCTGCTCGACCGTCACCTCCAGGCCCGCGCCGATCGCCGCCGCCGAGGAGAAGACCAGGTAGTGGCCGTATCCCCACAGGAACGCGTCCTTGCTGGAGCGCAGATGGCCGTGGATCGGCACCACGAAGTAGATCCACCAGGCGGCGAAGATGATGAGCAGCCCACCCGCGGCGATCGGCAGCAGCTCGCCCAGGGCGTCGTTCTCGTCCACGCCCGTCTTCACCGCGACGGTGGCCGCCGCGATCGTCTCGCCGAGGACGATGATCGTGAACAGGCCGTACCGCTCGGAGATGTGGTGGGGGTGCCAGGAGGTCGCGAAGTCCTTCTCCGCGTACAGCGGCACGCACATCTCCAGGATCGCCATCACCAGGAACGTCCATGGCCGGGCGTCCTCCGGCAGGAACAGCAGTCCGGTCCAGCCGGTCTGGCAGAGCAGCACACCACCGGCGTACCGCAGGGCCGTCGTGCGTTCCGTGCCCTCGGCGGACCGTGCCGCGCGCAGCCACTGGGCCGACATCGCGAGCCGCATGATCAGGTAGCCGACCCAGACCACCAGGAAGTCGTGGTCCCCGAACGCCTGGGAGATCCCGGCCGCGAGCACCAGGACTCCGGCGATCTGCACCAGGGTGACGACCCGGTACAGCACGTCGTCGTTGTCGTAGGCCGAGGCGAACCAGGTGAAGTTCATCCACGCCCACCAGATGGCCCAGAAGACCATGGCGTAGTCGAGGATCCCCTCGCCCGCGTGCCCCTCGGCGACGGCGTGCACCAGCTGGACACCCGCCTGCGCGATGGCGACGACGAAGCACAGGTCGAAGAAGAGTTCCAGCGGCGAGGCGACCCGGTGCGCCTCGTGGCGGCCACGGGCGGTGAGTCTGCGCACGGGACGGCGGCTGGCCGGCGTGCCCGGAGGCTGGGGCGGGGGAGTGGGACGGGAGTTCATGAGGCCAAGCACAGCAGATGAACCGGCCGGGGTCCTCGCCGAGGGCCCCGTACCCTGGAGGCATGAGTACCGCCCCCGACCCCGAGCCGCGCGCGCCGAAGGCCGCGCTGGTCTTCGACGACCCGCTGGACCAGCAGTCCTCGGACGACACCGACCGCGGATGGGGCGAGCGTGCCGGCACCTCCGGTGACAGCGCCGCCGACCTGAGGCGCTTCCTCGACGAGAAGCCGCCCCACCACGTCTGAGTGCCGTGCACCCGGCGGGCCCACGCCCGCCGGATGCCGCGCAGGACGGCTGTTACCGCTCGTCGTGGCCCGGACCGCGCCGCTGCTGGGCGAGCAGCGTGTCGCGGATCTCCTTGAGCACCTCCAGCTCCGTCACCTCGATGATCTCGCGGGTGCCCTCCTTGGCCTTCCTGCGGGCCTCCAGGCGGGCCAGGTACTTCGCCATGGGCAGGACCATCAGGAAGTAGACGACGGCCGCGGTGATCAGGAAGGTGAGGGTCGCGCCGAGGACCGAACCCCACAGGAGCCGGATGCCCTTGTCGCCGGTGCACTTCGAGCTCAGGCACGAGTTGTAGCTGTCGAGGTTCTGCGTGCCGATCGCTCCGACCAGCGGGTTGATCAGGCCCTTCACCACCGAGTTGACGATGTTGGTGAACGCGGCGCCGATGACCACCGCCACCGCCAGATCGACGACGTTCCCGCGCATCAGGAAGGCCTTGAAGCCCTGCCAGACGCTCGGTTCCTTCTTCTCTCTCACCCCGGGGCCTCTCGTCGTATACACAGGTTGTGGAACAAGCAGATCCGCAACCTACGTCAGGGCCAGGCGGCCCTGTCCAATCGCGCCCCTCCATCGAGGGACTTGACCGGTTGCCTCGCACGATGGGTGACAGGTGGCTCAGCACAGGGTCACCGCCAGGCGGGCCGTCGCACTCGCTCCGGCCAGGCGCGTCGCGGTGGCACGCGGTACCGACAGGACGACGAGCGCCCCTTCCTCGCTCGCGCCGCCCAGGACCTCCGGCACCTTCGTCACCCGCGCTCCGCGCGCCACGAGCCACGCCTTGCCGCCGGCCACGGGTTCCTCGGCGGCGATGACGTCCACACGGTCACCGGGGCGCAGCAGCCGGACCGTGGCGCCGTCGGCGATCCGCACGGGCGCGGCCACCAGCCGGACGGCGCGGTGTTCCCGTACCGGATCGGCCACCGGATGCCCGCGGGCCCGGTCGGCGTGGCCGGGCCCGGCGGCCACCAGCGCCGCCGCGGTCACCGCAAGCCCGGCCGCCACGGCCCGCCTCCGGTGCCGTACGAGCCGGCGCAGCTGATGCCGCCCGCCGCGCACGCGGACCGGGGCGAAGTGCGGCACCTCGCAGGTGGCGGGGGCGTCGGTGCCGAGCGGGCGGGGCGGCAGCGAGGAGAACGGGGGAGAGGAGGGAGTGAAGGACACGGGAGCACCACCTGTGGACGAGGGATCGGCTTGCCCTGCCACGATGAGCGTTCATGCCGCCGCCCGCCGGAGCCGGTGGACCACCGGCCGGTTGTGGACAACTCCCTCACCCGAACGGGACGCTCCACAAACGGCGACCGGCGACCGGCGACCGGCGACCGGCGACCGGCGATCCGGCGGAAACCCGGCGGTCCGGCCATCCCGTGATCCGGCGACCAGGATCGATCCCGCGACACCGCCGGCCCCTCGGTCCACCCGTCAGGCGACCGTTACGGCAGCTCGAATCCCGGATCCATCCCGCCCAGCGCCGACGTACACAGGCAGTCCCGCTCCTCGTTCGCCGGCAGCGCGGCCACCGCGTCGAAGAGCACGCCCCGCAGTCGGTCGACGTTCGCCGCGAACACCTGCAGCACCTCGTCGTGCGAGACGCCCTCGCCGGTCTCCGCGCCCGCGTCGAGATCGGTGACCAGGGTCAGCGAGGCGTAGCAGAGTTCGAGTTCCCGGGCGAGCGCCGCCTCGGGGTGGCCCGTCATGCCGACCACCGACCAGCCCTGCGCCCGGTGCCACAGCGATTCGGCGCGGGTCGAGAAGCGCGGTCCCTCGATCACGACGAGGGTGCCGCCGTCCACCGGCTCCCAGTCGCGCCCGCGCGCGGCCTTCAGCGCGGCCGCCCGCCCGGCCGGGCAGTAGGGGTCGGCGAGGGACACGTGGACCACGTTGGGCACCGTGCCGTCGGGCAGCGGCAGCCCGTCGAAGTACGACTGGGCGCGGGACTTCGTACGGTCCACGAGCTGGTCCGGCACCAGCAGGGTGCCCGGGCCGTACTCGGGGCGCAGACCGCCCACCGCGCACGGCCCGAGGATCTGGCGCGCCCCGACCGAGCGCAGCGCCCACAGGTTCGCGCGGTAGTTGATGCGGTGCGGCGGCAGATGGTGGCCGCGACCGTGCCGGGGCAGGAAGGCGACCCGGCGGCCGGCGATCTCGCCGAGGAACAGGGAGTCGCTGGGTGGCCCGTAGGGGGTGTCCACCTGGATCTCGGTCACGTCTTCGAGGAACGAGTAGAAGCCGGAGCCCCCGATTACACCGATCTCTGCGTTCGCCATGACCAGCACATTAGCGGGCGCGGCGGCGCGGCCCGACGGGGCCCCGGAAACGCCGGAAGCCCCGCCGTCGTGGGACGGCGGGGTCTTCGCGAACCGTTCGGGGTGCCGGTGCGCCGCGCGGTGGTCCTACGCGGCGGAGCTGCCGGCCGAGCTGCCGGTGCTCGACGACTTCGACTTCGAGTCCGAGGTCGAGGACGGCTTCGACTCCGAGGACGACGACTTCGAGTCGGACGACGCCGACTTCGAGGACGAGGCCGGAGCGGTGCTCGACGAGGAGCCGCGGCTGTCGTTGCGGTAGAAGCCGGAGCCCTTGAAGACAATGCCGACCGCGGAGAACACCTTCTTCAGGCGGCCACCGCAGTTGGGGCACTCGGTCAGGGCGTCATCGGTGAACTTCTGCACCGCCTCGAGGCCCTCGCCACATTCGGTGCACTGGTACTGATAGGTCGGCACTGTCTTCCTCCTGGCACTCTCACTCGATGAGTGCTAACGACGGTCCATAGTGACGTATTCCGAAGGATCAGTCCACTGTCACCGGCACGCGGTGACCGACGCCACGCGCGACGGTCCGGCTGCGGGGCGGTGCGGCCAGGTGGGACCGCAGGGCCAGCAGGGTGGTGAGGGCCAGCAGCGTTCCGCCCATCGGCACCAGGAATCCGGCGCCCCCCCGGAAACGGTCCTCCAGCTGCCCGGCGACGGTGACGGCGGCCGCCTGGCCGAGGGCGACGGCGCCGGTCAGCCAGGTGAACGCCTCGGTGCGGGCGCCCGCCGGTACCAGACTGTCGACCAGCGTGTAGCCGGTGATCAGGGACGGCGCGACGGACATGCCGACGAGCAGACCGAGCCCGGCCAGGACGGGCACGGAGTGCGCGGCCCACAGCCCGGAGGCGGTCAGCGCGAGGGCCGCGTACCCGACGACGAGGCGCCGGTGGGGGGCGGCCTTCCACGCGACGGCGCCGCAGACCACGCCCGAGAGCATGTTGCCGGCGGCGAAGACGCCGTACAGGACGCCGTTCAGGCCGGGCTCGCCGATCGACTCGGTGAACGCGGCGAGCGAGACCTGCATGCCGCCGAAGACGGAACCGATGCCCAGGAAGGTGACGATCAGGACGCGCACGCCGGGCACCCGCAGGGCGGAAGCGTGCCGCACACGCGCGTGCTCCGAGGCGGCGACCTCGGGCTGGGTGCTCTTCTGCGCGGCGAACAGCAGGCCGCCCAGCAGCGTCAGTGACGCCTCCGTCAGCAGGCCGGCGGCCGGGTGGAGGGCCGTGCACAGGGCGGTGGCCAGCAGGGGGCCGAAGACGAAGGTCAGCTCGTCCGTGACGGACTCGAAGGCCGCCGCGGTGCTCCGCAGGGGTGATCCCTGGAGCCGTACACCCCAGCGGGCGCGCACCATGGGGCCGATCTGGGGCACCGAGGCGCCCGTGGGTACGGCGGCGGCGAACACGGCCCACAGCGGGGCGTGGGTCAGTGCGAGAGCGGTCAGGCCCAGGCCCGACAGGGTGTGCACCAGGACGCCCGGGAGCAGGACCGCGCGCTGCCCGTAGCGGTCCGCGAGACGGCCGCTGTAGGGGGCGAACACGGCCATGGAGACGCCGGTGACGGCCGCCGCGGCGCCCGCCGCGCCGTAGGAGCCGGTGGTGTGCTGCACCAGCAGCACGATGGAGATGGTGAGCATCGCGAAGGGCTGACGTGCCGCGAAGCCGGGGAGCAGGAACGTCCAGACGCCGCGGGTGCGCAGCAGCTGTCCGTAGCCGGGGCGGGAGGTGACCGTGGATGCCACGGCCCGTGCCTTTCTGCCGCCTGGTAGCGCGGCCCCCTGGTGGGTGACGGCGCCGAGAGCTGTCCTCTTGCGCGGACTGCGGTAGATGCCGGAGCTCTGCGGAGTGCGTCTCGGCCGCCATACGGTCGCGCCAGCTCTGCGTCAGGCAGAGTTGGTCCGATCAGAATGCGCCTTCAGTGTACAGCGGCCGAGGCCCGATGTGCCTGTGAAAACGAGCACCATGGGCGCGTCCACCTGCGATTGCCGGGGGTGTGAACCGTAGGAAACACATCCTTAACGGCACTGGCCGCCGGTGGTCAGCGTCTCGTCCCGTGGGGGCCCGTGTCGCCGGTGTCGCCGAGCCAGCCGGCGAGCTTGCCGCCGTGGCCCACCGCGCGCAGTCGTCGCTCGGCCGCGTCGCGGACGGGGTCGGTGGTGACCACGAGCAGTTCGTCCCCGCGGCGCAGCACGGTCGCCGGCAACGGGACGAACGATTTTCCGTCGCGTACGACGAGGGTGACCGCGGCCCCGGCCGGCAGCCGCAGCTCGTTGACCTCGACGCCGTGCATCCTGGACCCCTCGGGGATCGCGACGGACAGCAGGTGGCCGCGCAGCCGCTCCAGGGGCGCCGACTCGACGCCCAGGTCGGCGGCCTCCGGGTCCCCGCCCAGACGCAGCGTGCGGGCCAGCCAGGGCAGCGTCGGCCCCTGGATCAGCGTGTAGACGACGACCAGCACGAAGACGATGTTGAAGATGCGGCGGCTGGCGTCGACGCCCTGCACCATCGGGATGGTGGCCAGGATGATGGGCACGGCGCCGCGCAGCCCGGCCCAGGACATGAGGGCCTGTTCCTGCCAGGGGACCCGGAACGGCGTCAGGCACAGCACGACGCTCAGTGGGCGCGCCACCATCGTCAGCACCAGTCCGATGAGCAGCGCGGGCAGCACGTCGTCGCCCAGTTCGTGCGGGGTGACCAGCAGGCCGAGCAGGACGAACATGCCGATCTGCGCGATCCAGCCGAGTCCGTCGGCGAACCCGCGGGTGGCGGGCCAGTGCGGCAGCTTGGCGTTGCCCATGATCATGGAGGCGAGGTAGACGGCCAGGAATCCACTGCCGTGCGCGAGGGCGCCCGCCGCGTAGGCGGTGACCGCGATGGCCATCACGGCGATCGGGTAGAGGCCGGAGGCGGGCAGCGCCACGTGCCGCAGCCCCCAGGAGCCCAGCCAGCCCACCGCGAGGCCGAGGGCGGCGCCGATGGCGAGTTCCAGCGCTATCTCGCCGATGAGGACGTACCAGTGCTCGACCGGGCCGGCCGTGGAGAAGGCGACCACCAGGATGACCACGGGAGCGTCGTTGAAGCCCGACTCGGCCTCCAGCATGCCCGTCACGCGCGCGGGCAGGGGGATCTTCCGCAGCACGGAGAACACCGCCGCGGCGTCCGTCGAGGACACCACCGCCCCGATGATGAGCGCCTGGCGCCATTCGAGGTCGATCAGGTAGTGCGCGGCCGTCGCGGTGACCCCGACGCTCACCGCGACCCCGGCCAGCGCCAGGGCGGTCGCGGCCGGGAGGGCCGGCCGGATCTCCTTCCACTTCGTGCCGAGGCCGCCCTCGGCCAGGATCACGACGAGGGCCGCGTAGCCGATGACCTGGGTCAGTGCGGCGCTGTCGAAGTGGATGTCGCCGACGCCGTCCTGGCCCATGGCGATGCCGATGCCCAGGTAGACGAGCAGGCTTGGGAGCCCGCTGCGCGAGGAGATCCGGACCGCTGCCACGGCGACGAGCAGGACGAGCGAGCAGACGAGCAGAAGCTGGTTGAGGTGCTGGACAGTCAGCGGCCGTTCCCTTCCCTGGCCCCCGCGCACTGCCCGGGAGCTCACGTACATCCGACACGAGACCGACGGGCCACGCGTCCAAGTACTTCGTTACCTTACCTAACTCTTGACGATTTCTTGACACTTCTCGACGTGAGATCGAACGCCCGTCCGCGCCGGTTCCCCACTCCGCGTCAAGTCGCGCCGGGCCCTGCGCCTATGGTTGCTCCAGCGCTCAGTCAAAAGCACAGCCCGCCCTGCCGCTCGCGTTAGGACAGCAAGGACAGCGATGCCCCCCAACACCACCGCCTCATCGGGTCAGCAGCCCGGCAAGTCCGGCAGGAAGAAGGGGCGCAAAGCCCGTTTGTTCGTCCTTGTCCTCGTACTGGCCATCATCGGCGGTCTGGTCTACGGCGCCTACTGGTCCATCAGTACCGTTCGCGCGTCGTTCCCGCAGACCAAGGGTTCGATAACGCTGGAGGGGCTGTCGGGACCCGTGGACGTCAAGCGTGACGGCTACGGCATCCCGCAGGTCTACGCGTCCTCCGACGAGGACCTGTTCATGGCGCAGGGCTACGTCCAGGCGCAGGACCGGTTCTACGAGATGGACGTGCGCCGGCACATGACCTCCGGACGCCTGTCGGAGATGTTCGGCAAGGGCCAGGTCAAGAACGACGAGTTCCTGCGCACCCTGGGCTGGGATCGGGTCGCGAAGAAGGAGTACGACAGCACCCTGTCGGCCTCCACGAAGAAGTACCTCCAGGCGTACGCCAAGGGAGTCAACGCCTACCTGAAGGACAAGGACGGCAAGGACATCTCCCTGGAGTACGCCGCCCTCGGGTTCACCAACGACTACAAGCCGCAGGAGTGGACCCCGGTCGACTCGGTGTCCTGGCTGAAGGCGATGGCCTGGGACCTGCGCGGCAACATGCAGGACGAGATCGACCGGGCGCTGATGACCGGCCGTCTGGGCCACAAGCAGATCGACGACCTGTACCCGCAGTACCCGTACAGCCGTAACGCCGCGATCGTGCAGGAGGGCCAGTACGACGCCCTCACCAGGACGTTCCAGCAGAACGGCACCGCGTCGGGCGGCGGGACGTCCACCGGCACCACCACGGGCACGTCCACCGGCTCCGGCGCCTCGGCCCTGCAGAGCCAGCTGTCGGGCCTCTACAACGTGCTGGACGGCGTCCCCGCGGCCGTGGGCGTGAACGGCAACGGCATCGGCTCCAACTCCTGGGTCGTCGCCGGGAAGTACACCATCACCGGTAAGCCGCTGCTGGCCAACGACCCGCACCTGGCGGCCTCGCTGCCGTCGGTCTGGTACCAGATGGGCCTGCACTGCCGGACGGTCTCCAGCAAGTGCCAGTACGACGTCACCGGCTACACCTTCGCGGGCATGCCCGGTGTGGTCATCGGCCACAACCAGGACATCGGCTGGGGCATGACCAACTCCGGGGTCGACGTCACCGACCTCTACCTGGAGAAGCTCAGCGGCGGCGGCTACCTGTACGACGGCAAGGTGCTGCCGTTCTCCTCGCGCGAGGAGACCATCAACGTGGCCGGCGGGGCGTCCAAGAAGATCGTCGTCCGTACGACCAACAACGGGCCGCTGCTGTCCGACCGCGACGACGAGCTCGTGAAGGTCGGCAAGAAGGCCACCGTCGACACCGCGGCTCCCGACCGCGGCGACGGCTACGGCATCGCCCTGAAGTGGACCGCTCTGGAGGCGGGCACCTCCATGGACGCCGTCTTCGCGATGGACAAGGCGACCGGCTGGAGCGACTTCCGGGCCGCGGCCGAACTGTTCGACGTGCCCTCGCAGAACCTGGTGTACGCGGACACCGACAACCACATCGGCTACACGCTGCCCGGCCGCATCCCCAAGCGCGCGGAGGGCGTCGACGGCTCCATCCCGGCGCCCGGCTGGGACTCCAAGTACGCCTGGACCGGCTACATCGACCAGGACGAGCTGCCCTACGAGTTCGACCCGAAGCGCGGGTACATCGTCACCGCCAACCAGGCCGTCGTCGACAAGGACAGCTACCCGTACACGCTCACCACGGACTGGGGCTACGGCACCCGCAGCCAGCGGATCACCGACCTGATCAAGCAGAAGATCGGCGGCGGCGGCAAGATCTCCACCGACGACATGCGGCAGATGCAGCTCGACAACAGCAGTGAGATCGCCAAGCTGCTCGTGCCCAAGCTGTTGAAGATCGACATCGCCGACAAGGACGTCCGCGAGGCGCAGAAGCTCCTGGAGGGCTGGGACTACACCCAGGACGCCGACTCGGCGGCGGCGGCCTACTTCAACTCGGTCTGGCGCAACATCCTCAAGCTCTCCTTCGGCAACAAGCTGCCCAAGGAGCTGCGGGTCAAGGGCCAGTGCCTGTGGGTCGACCCGGTCAACACCACCGGGCCCGTGGACGACACCAAGAAGGTCCGCGAGTGCGGCCAGCGCGACGCCGACCAGGCGCAGCCGGACGGCGGCGACCGCTGGTTCGAGGTCGTGCGCAAGCTGATGGACGACCAGAACAGCGACTGGTGGACCACGCCCGCGTCGGGTGCCCGCGACGGCGCGGACCACAACCGCGACGACCTGTTCAAGCGCGCGCTGATCGATGCCCGCTGGGAGCTCACCGCCAAGCTCGGCAAGGACATCGACACCTGGAGCTGGGGCCGGCTGCACCGCCTGTTCCTGAAGAACCAGACCATGGGCACCGACGGTCCGTCCTTCCTCAAGTACATCCTCAACCGCGGCCCGTGGAGGCTCGGCGGCGGTGAGGCGGCGGTCGACGCGACCGGCTGGAACGCGGCCGGCGGCTACGGCGTGGTGTGGGTGCCGTCCATGCGGATGGTGGTGAACCTCGCCGACCTCGACAAGTCGAAGTGGATCAACCTGACCGGCGCCTCGGGGCACGCCTTCAGCGCCCACTACACCGACCAGACCGGCGAGTGGGTCAAGGGCGAACTGCTGGACTGGTCCTTCTCGGACAAGGCGGTCGAGGGCGAATCGAGCGACTCGTTGGTCCTGAAACCGTGAACCGGACGTGAGACGGGGCCCGCACGCGCGCGCCTCCGCGGTGACCGAGCCCAGCGGCAGCTTGCCGGTGACGTAGACGTCGCCGAGGGGGTCGAC
>NZ_JBEXCW010000023.1:0-108297 GCF_040605435.1 Streptomyces sp. NPDC005574 | reverse complement strand
GATGACACCACGAGAGCGGAACAGCCAGGCGGAATAAGCCCGGCCGTTCACAGCGTCCTCGCTGTGTTTTACTTCAAAGGAACCTCGCCCCGACCTGACGGCCGGGAACGGGGTATCAACATATCTGGCGTTGATTTTTGGCACGCTGTTGAGTTCTCAAGGAACGGACGCTTCCTTTGTACTCACCCGAGAGACTCTCTCGCGGCTTTCCTCCGGGCGCTTCCCTTCGGTGTTCCAAACTCTATCAGTGTTTTTCCGACTCCCTGACCACCGTTCTGCGAGCACGCAGAAAGCAATCCGAGATGAGGATCTGACAGTTTGGGATGCTGCTGAGCAAGGACGCTGTCCAGCGCCGCTCGGCCTCAAGCAGGAGTACGACAGTACACGCGGTCTCGAACCCCACGCAAATCGATTAGGGTTGTGGTCTAGACCACTAACTGGGATCATCGAGCGGAACCGTCACTCGATGTGACATAGCCTGCTGCTCAGTGCGCCGTCCGGCACAGGCAGCGACGGCCCCTCTGTATCTCCACCCTGGGAGGCTTCCCATGACCACCGTGACGTCCCCGCTTGCCGGACGCGCCATCGGACTGGCCGCCGTGCCGGATCCGGTCTTCTCCGGCGCCATGGTTGGCCCCGGCACCGCCATCGACCCCGTGCGCGAGCCCTCCGAGGCCGTCGCACCCGTGGACGGAGTGATCGTCTCCCTCCACCCGCACGCTTTCGTCGTCGTCGACGACCAGGGCCACGGCGTGCTCACCCACCTGGGCATCGACACCGTGCAGCTCAACGGCGAGGGTTTCGAACTGCTCGTGAACAAGGGCGACACCGTGACCCGGGGCCAGGGCGTGGTGCGCTGGGACCCGGCCGCCGTCGAGGCCGCCGGCAAGTCCCCCGTGTGCCCGGTCGTGGCGCTCGAGGCGACGGCCGAGGCCCTCTCCGAGCTCCGCGACGACGGCGAGGTGAAGACCGGGGACAGTCTCTTCCTCTGGAAGTGACGTCCGTGCCGTCGTATGACGGTGAGCAGGAACAACCACCGCGGCGGCGGGACTCCGCTGCACTATCGGAGACGGGTGAGATGGAGACAACGCTGCGAGGCGTCGGCGTGAGCCACGGTGTGGCGATCGGCGAGGTTCGGCACATGGGAACGGCGGTGCTGGAGCCGCCTGCCAAGCAGATTCCGGCCGAGGACGCGGAGCGTGAGCAGGGGCGCGCCCGGCAGGCGGTGGAAGCGGTCGCTGCCGACCTGGTCGCGCGCGGCAATCTGGCGGGTGGTGAGGCCCAGGCGGTGCTCGAGGCGCAGGCCATGATGGCCCAGGACCCCGAGCTGATCGCGGACGTGGACCGTCGGATCGCCGTGGGAAGCACGGCGGAGCGGGCGGTGTACGACGCCCTGGCCGCCTATCGTGCGCTGCTGGCCGGCGCCGGTGAGTACCTCGCCGGTCGCGTGGCCGACCTCGACGACGTGCGGAATCGTATCGTCGCCCGGTTGCTCGGGGTGCCGATGCCCGGTGTTCCGGACAGCGACGAGCCGTACGTGCTGATCGCCCGTGACCTGGCGCCCGCCGACACGGCGCTGCTGGACCCGACCCTGGTGCTCGGTTTCGTGACCGAGGAGGGCGGCCCGACGAGCCACAGCGCGATCCTGGCGCGGGCGCTCGGAGTACCCGCTGTGGTGGCGCTGCCCGGCGCGGGTGAACTGGCCGAGGGCACGATGATCGCCGTGGACGGCAGCACCGGTGAGATCTTCGTGAACCCCAGCGCGGAGAAGAAGGCACAGCTGGAGAGCGCCGCCGCCGAGCGGAAGGCGGCGCTGGCCGCCTCGACCGGGCCGGGTGCCACCTCGGACGGCCACCGGGTGCCGCTGCTCGCCAACGTCGGCGGTCCGGCGGACGTGCCGGCCGCGGTCGAGGCCGGCGCCGAGGGTGTCGGTCTGTTCCGTACCGAGTTCCTCTTCCTCGACGACAGCAAGAACGCGCCGTCGGAGGAGAAGCAGGTCGAGGCGTACCGCAAGGTGCTGGAGGCGTTCCCCGAAGGGCGCGTCGTGGTGCGGGTGCTGGACGCCGGGGCGGACAAACCGCTGGAGTTCCTGACGCCGGCCGACGAGCCGAACCCGGCGCTGGGCGTGCGGGGTCTGCGGACGCTGCTCGACCACCCGGACGTGCTGCGCACCCAGCTGACCGCGCTCGCCAAGGCGTCGGAGGGGCTGCCTGTCCATCTTGAGGTCATGGCGCCGATGGTGGCCGACCGGGCCGACGCCAAGGCGTTCGCCGATGCCTGCCGGGCGGCGGGTCTGCACGCGAAGTTCGGCGCGATGGTGGAGATCCCGTCGGCCGCACTGCGGGCGCGCTCCGTCCTGCAGGAGGTCGAGTTCCTGTCCCTGGGCACGAACGACCTCGCGCAGTACACGTTCGCCGCCGACCGCCAGGTGGGCGCGGTGTCCCGGCTCCAGGACCCGTGGCAGCCGGCGCTGCTCGACCTGGTCGCGCTGTCCGCCGACGCCGCCAAGGCCGAGGGCAAGAGCTGTGGTGTCTGCGGCGAGGCCGCGTCGGACCCGCTGCTGGCGTGTGTGCTGACCGGTCTCGGTGTCACCTCTCTCTCCATGGGTGCGGCGTCCATCCCCTACGTCCGGGCGGCGCTGGCGAAGTACACGCTGACCCAGTGCCAGCGGGCGGCGGTCGCCGCCCGGGCGGCGGACAGCGCGGAGGAGGCCCGCACCGCGGCGCAGGCCGTGCTGTCCGGCGAGTAGCGGTCCGCCGGCGAACGGTCCCCGGCCTTCTGGGGCGCTCCACCTGCGGGTGGGGCGCCCCCTCGCTGTGTCGGTGCTGCCGCGGTGTCAGTGCTGGTGGGACGTCGGTCCCTGGGTTCCGAGGTCCGGTGGTGCGCAGTAGTCGACGTCCGACTCCGGGGAGATGAGGTCTCCGGATTCCACGTCCGTGCAGTAGGCGTCGAACACCTCCCCCGCGGTGAGGGGTTCCAGGCCGCCGCGGATGCGCCAGCCGTAGACGCGGTCGGCGGTGCCCGGGGCGGTGGTGCGCATGACGAGTCCGCCCGGGCCGCCGATTCCGAGGCCGAGGGCCAGCACGGTGGTGAACTCGAGTGCCTCGGCCTCGTCGAGTTGCGTGACCCCGTCGGCGTCGTCGTCGGCGTGCAGGACGGCCACCAGGGTCTCCGGGGTGCCGGAGACGCTGCAGACGAGGTGTCGATTGCCGGGCCCGGCCGTCTCCAGGATGCGGACGAGGAGGTCGGAGGCGCGCACGAAGGCCGCGCGGCCGAGGTCCTCGCCGCCGGAGGCGCAGGAGCCGAGCCGGGCCAGGAGCGTGGAGGCGTACTCCCAGGTGGCCTGGCGGACGGCCTCGTCGACGAGGGCCGGGACGAGGTCGGAGAGCGGCCGGCCGTCGTACGGGAGGGTGGGTCCGGTGGCGGCCAGTTCGGCCGTGAAGCGGGTACGGCTGGACGGGGCGTCGGGGTTGAGTCCCGTCTCCGCGCAGAACTCGGCGTAGTCCTCGGGGTCGAAGAGGGTCACCGTGGTGTGGCTCCCCTGGGAGGCCCGTGTCCTGAGGACGGCCTCCACCTGTTCCAGGTAGGTCGTGTGGTCGTCGAAGGTGAAGCTGCGGTAGCGGCGCATGGCGCGGAAGTCGTGCTCGTCGGTGAGCAGCGCGATGGTGCCGGCGATTTCGCGGCGCAGGACGCGTCGCATGGTCTGGTGGTCGGTGTGCGCCATGAGTTCCCCCTGAACACGTCGATCAATGCTCACTCACAGTAATCGGCGGCACTGACAACGACGTCCCGGGGTGCGTCAGGCGCGTTTGCGGGCCAGTTCCTCGTAGAAGTGCAGCAGGTCGAGGTTGTCGATGGAGCCGGCGTTGACGGCCTTCTCCAGGGGGGTGCCCTGGAGGAGTCGCTTCACCGGTACCTCGATGCGCTTGCCGGTGAGGGTGTGCGGGATCCCGGGGACCTCGATGATCTCGTCGGGGATGTGACGGGGTGAGAGCTGTTCGCGGATCGTCTGCTTGACGCGGTGGAGAAGGGCGTCGTCGAGTGACGCGCCGGGGGCGAGGTGCACGAAGAGGGGCATCCAGTAGCCGCCGTCGGCCTGCTCGACGCCGATCACGAGGCTCTCCCTGATCTCGGGGAGGCGTTCCACCGCTTCGTAGATGTCGGCCGATCCCATGCGCACGCCCTGCCGGTTGAGCGTGGAGTCGGAGCGGCCGTGGATGATCACGGAGCCTCTGGAGGTGAGCGTGATCCAGTCGCCGTGGCGCCACACGCCGGGGTAGGTGTCGAAGTAGCTGTCGTGGTAGCGGCTGCCGTCGGGGTCGTTCCAGAAGCGGATCGGCATGGACGGCATGGGGTTGGTGACCACGAGTTCGCCGACCTCGTCCACCAGGGACCGGCCATCGGGGTCCCAGGACTGGAGGTCGGTGCCGAGGCCGGGTGCCTGGAGTTCGCCGATGTGGACGGGGAGCGTGGGTACGGCTCCGGCGAAGCAGGAACAGACGTCGGTGCCGCCGCTGACCGAGGCGATCCACAGGTCGTCGCGGACCTCGTCGTGCAGCCAGCGGAAGCCGTCGGGCGGCAGGGGGGAGCCGGTGGTCGCGACGCAGCGCACGGCGGAGAGGTCGAAGTCGCGGGCCGGGTGCACGCCCGCCTTGCGGCAGGCCATGACGTAGGCGGCCGAGGTGCCGTAGAGGGTGGCCCCGGTGCGTTCGGCGATGCGCCACTGGGCGCCGGTGTCCGGGTGGCCCGGGCTGCCGTCGTAGAGCACGATCGTCGTGCCGGTGAGGAGGCCGGAGACGAGGAAGTTCCACATCATCCAGCCGGTCGAGGTGTACCAGAAGAAGCGGTCCTCGGGGCCGAGGTCGCAGTGCAGGCCGAGCTGTTTGAGGTGTTCGACCAGGATGCCGCCCTGGGACTGGACGATGGCCTTGGGCAGGCCGGTGGTGCCCGAGGAGTAGAGCACCCACAGGGGGTGGTCGAAGGGCACCTGCTCGAAGGCGGGCTCCACGTCGGCGGCGGTCAGGGCCGACCAGTCCAGGGTGCCTTCCGGGGCCTCGGTGCCCAGGAGCGGGATGTGGACGACGGCGCGCAGGGTGGGCAGTTCGCGGCGGAGTTCGGCGACGGTGTCGCGGCGGTCGTGTTCCTTGCCGCCGTAGCGGTAGCCGTCGACGGTGAACAGGACGACGGGTTCGACCTGCTGGAAGCGGTCGAGGACGCTGCGGGCGCCGAAGTCGGGGGCGCAGGACGTCCAGACGCCGCCGACCGCCGCCGTGGCGAGGAGGGCGACGACGGCCTCGGGGATGTTGGGCAGGTAGCCGCTGACGCGGTCGCCGGGGCGTACGCCGAGTTCGCGCAGCGCGGCGGCGAGGGAGCCGACCTGGCGGCGCAGCTCGGACCAGCTGACCGGCCGGGGGTCGTGCGTCTCGTCGACGTGCAGCAGGGCGGGCTGGTCCGTCCGGGTGGCGGCGGCGCGCAGCGCGTGTTCGGCGTAGTTGAGGGTCGCTCCGGGGAACCACTGGGCGCCCGGCATCGAGCGGTCGCCCAGCACGCGCGCGTAGGGCGTGGAGAACCGTACGTCGAACCACTCGGTGACGGCCTGCCAGAACACGTCGAGGTGGTCGACGGACCAGCGGTGCAGCGCCGCGTAGCCGCCCTCGGAGGGGGCGCCGTGGTGCTCGGCGGCCCAGGTCTGGAATCGGGTGACCTGTGCCCGCTCGATGCGTTCGGCGTCTGGCTGCCAGAGCGGCTGGGGGTTCACGGTCGACATGGGGCGGCTCCCGGACTGTGCGCGTCGTGTGCGTCGGGCGCGCACGGGCGGGGGTGTGCGCGTGACGCGGCTGACACGGACGATGCCATGTGATCGACTTCCGCACCAGGGCGCGCCCCACATAGTCCGTGTCGTGAAGATGTGGTCCCGGCACAGGTGAACGGAAGTTGAACGACACGCCCGCGTAGGGCCGTCGATGGCAGGGTGAGCAGCATGGACGGTCGTGACCTGGTGCGTTCGGTGAAAGCGGTCGGTACCGCGGGGGTGAGTCAGGGGTTGCGTACCGTACGGGCCGCGTGGCGCAGGAAGCGTGCCGACGCCTCCGGGCTCCCGGCGCGGGGTGCGGAGCGGGCCCGGGTGCCGGGTCCCGTGCGGGAGGTCGAGCCGGGGCCGGGAGGCGGCGTCCTGCGGTTCGCCCGGTCCGAACTGCGGGTCCTGGTGGCGGCGAACGGGGCGGTTTTCTGGGGCTGGGACGGGGCCGGTCCCGAGCCGTCGTACGCGCTCGCCGGACGGTGTCCCGAGCCGGACCCGCGGGCGGTGCTGGAGCCGGACAAGGAGGGTGGCTGGCGGGTCGTCGCCGAGCGGGTGACGGTGGTCGTCTCACGGCACGGTGCCGTCGAGGTGCTCACGCCGGGCGGTGTGGTCCTGCGCCGGGACCTGCCGCCGCGGTGGTGGGAGCCGGTCGGGGGAGGCACGGCGCGCTGGATGCAGCGGTCCGAGGTGGCCGCGGACGCCCGGTTCTTCGGGCTCGGGGGGCGTGCCGGGGGTCCGCGGCTCAGGGGCGGCGCGTACCGGCTGTGGAACTCCGACCCGGGCCGGCCCTTCGGCCCCGGTGACGATCCGCTGTACCTCACGATGCCGGTGCAGGTGGTGGTCGCCGACGCGGCCACGCATCTGGTGTTCCACGACACCTCGTGGGACGGCAGGGTGACGCTGCGGGAGGGCGAGGAGGGCGCCGGCTCGGGGCACGACCGGGCGGGGACGTGCGAGCTGCGGATGGACGGCGGTCCACTGCGGTGCTGGGTGGTGGTGGGTACTCCCGCGCGCGTGCTGCACGCCTGGGCCTCGCTGACGGGGGCACCCGCGCTGCCGCCCGCGTGGGCGCTGGGCCACCATCACGCTCCCTGGGGCTTCGGCGGTGAGCAGGAGGTGCGGCGGCTCGTGGCGGGTTATCAGGAGCGGGGGCTGCCGCTCGACGCCGTTCATCTGGGCTTCGACCGCCACGACGGCCATCGCGCGTTCGGCGTCGACAAGGAGCGGTTCCCCAAGCTGCCGCAGCTCGCCGCGGACCTGCGCCGGGACGGTGTCCGTCTGGTGTCGGCCGTCTACGCGGGAGTCGGCGCCGTGCCGGGCGACGACGTGTACGACAGCGGCACGGCCGAGGACGCGTTCGTGCGGGACGCCTCGGGGCGGGTCGTGCGGGGCGTCGGCCGGACGGGTGAGGTGGTCTTCCCGGACTTCACCAGCGCGCGCGTACGGCGCTGGTGGGGCGGTCTGTACGAGGAGCGGCTCGTCCAGGGGTTCTCGGGTTTCTGGCACGACGGGAACGAGCCCACGTCGGTCACCGCGTTCGGTGAGCCGACCCTCCCCCGGTCGGCCCGGCACGCGCTGGAGGGGCGCGGGGGCGACCACCGCGAGGCCCACAACGTCTACGCGCTGTGCATGGCCGGTGCCGCTCACGAGGGGCTGGAAGAACTGGCTCCGGGGGAGCGGCCGTTCGTCTTCTCGCGTTCCGGGTGGGCCGGGCTCCAGCGTTACGGCGGGACATGGTCCGGTGACGTGGCCACCGGCTGGCCCGGCCTGCGGGCCTCGCTGTCGCTGGTCATGGGGCTCGGGCTGTGCGGGGTGCCGTACTCCGGGCCCGACGTGGGCGGCTTCGACGGGGTTCCGTCCGCGGAGCTGTACCTGCGGTGGTTCCAGCTGGGCGCGTATCTGCCGCTGTTCCGCACGCACGCGAGTGCGCGCGCGGGTCGCCGGGAACCGTGGGAGTTCGGTGCCGAGGTGCTGGAGCACGCGCGCGTGGCGCTCCTCGCACGGCGGCGGCTGTCGCCGTACCTGATGACGCTGGCGCATCTGGCGCGGCGCACGGGCGCGCCCTATGTGCGCCCGGTCTGGTGGTCGGCGCCGGAGGACCGTGCGCTGCGCGACTGTGAGGACGCGTTCCTGCTGGGTGACTGTCTGCTGGTGGCGCCGGTCCTCCATCCGGGCGCGGACCGGCGGGCGGTGCAGTTGCCGCGGGGGCACTGGTACGACACGGCGACGGGACGGCCGTACGAGGGGCCGGCCCAGGTGCTGGTGGACGCCCCGCTGTCGCGGATACCGGTGCTCGTGCGCGCGGGCGCCGTCATCCCCGTGCGCGGGGACGACGGCGGTCTGGAGCTGGAGGTGTGGGCGCCCGCCCGCGGTCGGACCGGGGCGGGGCTGGTGGTGCCCGACGGGGGCGACGGGCACCACCAGCCGGAGATCGAGCGCTATGTCTCCCGCTGGGAGGGCGACCGGGTGGTCGTCGAGCGGGAGGGGGAGGACGGGATGGGCGTGCCTGCCCACCCGGTGCGGGTCCGGGGGCTCGGGGAGGTCTGACCTCAGACGTACCGGCCCTCGAACCACGCGCGCGCGACCGCGGTGTGCAGGGGGAAGGCGAGTTCCTCCGGCCTGCGCAGGAGGTGCCAGCCTTCCGTCTCGTCCGTGGCAGCGGACCGGGGGAGGCTGTCGGCGGGCCGCTCCGGAAGGAGGCCGAACAGCAGGAGGTGCCCGTCGTTCGAGCTCATCGCGTCGATGAGCCGTACGTCGCGGGCGGCCACCTCGATGCCGGTCTCCTCCCGGAGTTCGCGGACGAGGGCGTGGCGCCAGTCCTCCCGGTCGTCCAGGAACCCGCCCGGCAGGGCGATGCCCCCGCGCGCGGGAGCGATGGTGCGGGTGATGACGACCAGGGCGGTGCCCTTGGCGTCGTACACCGGCTGGAGGGCGACCGCGACCGGCAGCGGGTTGCGGTAGGCGACGGTGTGACAGGCCGGACAGGTGCGCGGCCAGCCGGAGGCACCCTCTCCGTAGGGCGCTCCGCAGCTGGAACAGTGCGTTCCGGGGCCGGAGTTGGGGGCTGAGTGTTGGGTTTCGGACACGCGGCGGACTGTATCCGATCATCGCAGACGCGTTCGCCGCAGGCTCCGCGGCCGGCACTGCGGCATCTCGTGCGGTCGGCGCGCGATCGGTGCCGGCACCGGCGGGAGGAGCGGCCGGAACCACCCCCGTGGGCCCCGGCCGCCCCTCCCGATACGACGACGCCGGGACGGCCCGTCCGGTTCTGCGGGACGCCCTGCCTCTTTCCGTCCGGCCGTGCCACACTTCTGACGTTCCGTCAGATCTCGTTCGGGAGGGACCTTGCCGCACACACGCGCACCCGTCGTGGCCGGGTGGTTCGCCGGTGAAGGGGACGAGTTCAGACTCCTCGGCACCCGGTGCACCGCCTGCGCCTCGGTCTTCTTCCCGCGGGAGGACGCCCACTGCCGCAACCCCGGGTGCTCGGGCGGCGACCTGGTCGAGGTCCCGCTCTCCCGCCGCGGACGCGTCTGGTCGTACACGGACAGCCGCTACCGGCCGCCGTCACCCTATGTGACGGACCCGGAACTTCCGTGGGAGCCGTACGCGTTGATCGCTGTGGAACTGGTGCCGGAACGGATGGTGGTACTGGGACAGGGGGCTCCCGGGGTGAGTGTCGCCGATCTGACGGTCGGTATGGAGATGGAGATCGTCCGGGGCGTCCTCTCGCCGGGCGGGGAGACGACCTGGAACTGGCGGCCGACGGGGGTGCGGACATGACGACGGAGGTCGCGGTGCTGGGCGCGGGCATGCACCCGTGGGGCAAGTGGGGCCGGAGCTTCGTCGCGTACGGCGTGGCGGCCGCCCGCGCCGCACTCGCCGACGCCGGGCTGGACTGGCGGGACGTCGGCTCCATCGTGGGGGCCGACACCGTGCGCGGCGGCTACCCCGGATACGTCGCGGGCGCAACCTTCGCGAGGGCGCTCGGCTGGCAGGGCGCTCGCGTCGCGAGCGTCTACGCGGCCTGCGCGTCGGGGGCCCAGGCCGTCAACGCGGCCCGTACGCAGATCCTCGCGGGCCTGGCGGACGTGGTGCTCGTGGTGGGCGCCGACGCGGCGCCCAAGGGGTTCTTCCGGCCCGCGGGCGGCGACCGGCCCGACGATCCGGACTGGCTCCGGTTCCGGGTCCTCGGGGCGACCAATCCGACGTACTTCGGCCTGTACGCGCGCCGTCGGATGGCCGTGCACGGGGACACGGCGGAGGACTTCGCGCAGGTGAAGGTGAAGAACTCGGCCCTGGGAGCCCTGAACCCGAACGCCCGCTACCGCAGCCGGGTCACCGCCGAGGAGGTCGCCGCCTCCGCCGTGGTCGCCGATCCGCTGCGGCTGCTCGACATCTGTGCGACCTCCGACGGCGGGGCCGCGCTGGTGCTGTCCAGCATGGAGTTCGCGCGCCGGCACGGGGTGCCGCGGCCCGTGCGGATCCGGGCGGTGTCCACGGTGACGCCGCGCTATCCCAGCACCGTGCTGGACCTGCCGGACATCGCGACGGACTCCGCGGCGGCCGTCGAGCCCGCCGCCGAGACCTTCCGCGCGTCCATCGCGTCGGCCGCCTACGAGGAGGCCGGCGTCGGGCCCCGGGACCTGTCGCTCGCCGAAGTCTACGACCTGTCCACCGCCTTGGAGTTGCAGTGGTACGAGGATCTCGGACTGTGCGGGGAGGGCGAGGGCGCGAAGCTTCTGCGGGAGGGCGCGACCACTCTGGGCGGGCGCATACCCGTCAACGTGAGCGGGGGCCTCGCCTCCTTCGGGGAGGCCGTTCCGGCACAGGCGATCGCCCAGGTCTGCGAGCTCACCTGGCAGTTGAGGGGAACCGCGGGCGACCGGCAGGTCGCGGGGGCGCGGGCGGGGATCAGCGCGAACCAGGGGCTGTTCGGACACGGGTCGGCGGTGGTCGCGGTGCGGTGAGGGCCCGGGCTCGGGGGACGTCGGGGGGCGTGCGGCTCGCGGCGGGGCGGGCGGCTCCGCCGCGATAGCCGCAAGCCCTTTCGCGCACGCTGTGTCATCAGCCCGGAATGCCGCGTGAACGTCTCGTGAACTGGGCCTGGGCGGGCTCCGGCAACGCCATCATGCTGCCGTGCCCTCCTGGACGGATACTCTCCGCTTCGCCTTCCAACCGGTGGTCAACCTGACGACCGGCGGGGTCGCGGGACTGGAGATACTCGCCCGGCCGGAGACCGGCGACATCCTGGCCGAGGCCCGCCGTGACCCCGAACTGGACGGCCGCCTCGCGGTGTTGGCGGTCCGCGCCGCCTCGCGCCGGGAGACCCTGCTGCCGCTGCATGTCAACGTGTTCGCCGGCACCCTGGCCGATCTCGGCGGGCTCACCCCCCTGCACGACGCCGTGCGGGCGGCGGGGCGGCTGCCGTGGGAGGTGACGGTCGACGTCGGCCCGCCGTACACGCACGTGCCGCAGAAGGCGCTGCTGGAGGCGGTGGACGGGCTGCGCGCGCGGGGCTTCCGGATCGCCGCGGACGGCGTGGGCGACGGCGACGCGCCCCTGCGGCTGCTCACCGACCTGGCCCCGGACCTGGTGAAGCTCGACGCCTCCCTGCTGTCCCGGCCCGCTGCGGTACGCGCCATGCGGACGCTGTGCGACCAGTTGGGGGCGCTGCTGTCCGTCGAGGGCGTGGAGAGCGAACTGCAGTGCGCCGCGGCACGGGCGGCGGGCGCGCAGCTCGCTCAGGGCCTGCTGTTCGCGCCGCCCTCGCGGCTGCCGACAGCCGACGTGTACGTTCCGCCCCGCACCTTCGGTGTCCTGGCGATGCCGCGGCCGGGGCCCTCGGTGCGGGAGTTCGTCCGGCCGGCCGCGCTGCTGCCCGCCACCGCGTCGGCCGGTCAGGTGCGGGCCCTGCTCACGGGCTCGCCGGAGGTGTCCGGGGTGGTGCTCGTGGACCGGGACGGCGTGCCGGTCCGGTCGGTGCACCGGTCCCGCTTCCTGCTGTCGATGTCGGGGCGCTACGGACACGCCCTGTACGCCGACCGGCCGGCCGCCAGACTCGGGGACCCGCCACGGACGGTCGGCGCCGACGCGACCGCCTGGGAGGTCCTGGACGTGGTCGCGGTCGGCGACCGGGACCGTACGTCCGACGACGTGGCCGTCGTCGACCGGTACGGCCGGTGCGTGGGCGTCGCCCGGCTCGCGGACCTGGTGCGGGCTCTGGCCGAGAGCCGGGTCGAGGAGGCGGCGGGGCTCAATCCGCTGACCCGGCTGCCCGGTTCGGACGCCGTCACCGCCGAGGTCGACCGGCGGATCACGGACGGGCGGCCCTTCGCCCTGAGCTGGCTGGACGTCGACCACTTCAAACAGGTCAACGACCGGGCCGGGTTCGCCGCGGGCGACGAGCTGATCCGTTCCGTCGGGCGGGCGTTGCAGCAGGCGGCGTCCGGCGGCACGCGCGTGGGCCACATCGGCGGGGACGACTTCCTGGTGCTCGCGGAGTTCGAGTGGCTGGAAGCGCTCGCCGCCGCCGTGCTCGACGCGCCCTGGTCGGCGGGCGGCCGCCCCGTGACGCTGTCCCTGGCCACCGTGCTGTGCGCGCCGGGCAGCGTGACGGACCACCGCGAGGCCGCCGCCTGTCTGGCGCCCCTGAAGAAGGCCGCCAAGGCGCTGCGCGGGGCGAGTTGGGTCCTCGGCCGGCCCGGACTGACCGGCCATGAGGTGCGACGCGGCTCGGGGGCGTCCGGCACTCCGGCGGGGTACGCGGTGGCGGAACCGGGCTGACCCGACAGGGCGGACCGGAGCGCCGGCCGTGCGGCCGAAACCCTCCGGTGGGCCCGCCGGAACCGGTGCGGTCGGCGACCTTGACGCTCCGTGGGTGCCGGTGAACACTTCCGGGTGTCGGTCGACATCGCCGTACATTCTCGGCGTATCCAGGCACTACGCCGCGCGGGCCCCGCCTGAGTCACGGGCCGTTCCTCCACGGGCGATTCGGCTGCCACGGCACGCTCGTCACGGACGCCGGGCGGGGCGCGGGACCCTCCCTGCCCTCGGCTGTCCGCCAAGGGAACCGCACCCTGCACGGAGGCCCGGGCTGATCCGTCCCGGGCCAGGGCCTAGGAGCCGCCATGAGCAACGGAGACATATTCCTCGGCGAAGTCATCGGTACCGCGATCCTGATCCTCTTCGGCGCCGGCGTGGTCGCCGCCGTCGTACTGAACTACTCCAAGGCGAAGGACGCCGGCTGGATCGTCATCACCTTCGGCTGGGGCTTCGGCGTGCTGGCCGGGGCCTACACCGCGGCTCCGCTGTCCGGCGGCCACCTCAACCCGGCGGTCACCATCGGCATCGCCGTCGACACCGGGGAGTGGGCCAAGGTCCCGTTCTACCTCGGAGGCCAGATCGTCGGCGCGATGCTCGGCGCGGTCCTGTGCTGGCTGGTCTACTTCGCGCAGTTCCAGGCCAACGCCGAGGAGGACATCGCGCAGCCCACCCTCGGCATCTTCGCCACCACGCCCGCGATCCGCCATCCCGTGGCGAACCTCGTCACCGAGATCATCGCGACCATGGCGCTGGTGCTGCCGGTCCTGGCCTTCGGACTCACCAAGGGACTCGGCGAGTCGGGGACCTCGATCCTGATCGTGTCCTTCCTCGTGGTCGGCATCGGGCTGTCGCTCGGCGGGCCAACCGGATACGCCATCAACCCGGCCCGCGACCTGGGCCCCCGGATCGTCCACGCACTGCTTCCCATCCCCAACAAGGGCACGTCGGACTGGAGTTACGCGTGGATTCCGGTGGTGGGGCCGCTGATCGGCGGGGCGCTGTCCGGACTCATCTTCAACGCAGCCTTCTGAAGGAACCGACGAAGGGCACGACATGACGGACAGGTTCGTCGCCGCTGTCGACCAGGGCACCACCTCCAGCCGCTGCATCATCTTCGACCGGGGCGGTGCGATCGTCGCCGTCGACCAGCGCGAGCACCGGCAGATCTTCCCCAAGCCGGGCTGGGTGGAGCACGACGCCACCGAGATCTGGTCCAAGGTGCAGGCGGTGGTCGCCGGGGCGATCGCCAAGGCCGGACTGCGCGCCGACCAGCTCAGCGCGCTCGGCATCACCAACCAGCGCGAGACCACCGTCCTGTGGGACCGCGCCACCGGCAAACCCGTGCACAACGCGATCGTGTGGCAGGACACGCGGACCGCCGCCCTGTGCCACCAACTGGGCGGCCCGGACGGGCAGGACCGCTTCCGCGACCAGACCGGTCTGCCGCTGGCCAGTTACTTCTCCGGCCCCAAGGCGGCCTGGCTGCTCGACAACGTGCCGGGGCTGCGCGCGCGGGCCGAGCGCGGGGAGATCGCCTTCGGCACCATCGACTCCTGGCTGATCTGGAACCTCACCGGCGGCACCGAAGGCGGACGGCACGTCACCGACGTCACCAACGCCGGCCGCACCATGCTGATGAACCTGGAGACGCTCCAGTGGGACCCGTCCATCCTGTCCGCGATGAACGTGCCCGAGGCGGTACTGCCCGAGATCAGGTCGTCCGCCGAGGTGTACGGCACCGCCGTCGGACAGCTCGCCGGGGTGCCCGTCGCCTCCGCGCTGGGCGACCAGCAGGCGGCCGTGTTCGGACAGGCCTGCTACGACGTGGGGACCGCGAAGAACACGTACGGGACGGGCAGTTTCCTGCTGCTCAACACCGGCAGCCGGCCGGTGCCGTCGAAGAACGGCCTGCTGACGACGATGGGCTACAAGATCGGCGACGAGGCGCCCGTCTACTGCCTGGAGGGCTCGATCGCCGTCACGGGCGCGCTGGTGCAGTGGTTCCGCGACCAGCTGGGCATCATCCGCAGCGCCGACGAGATCGAGCCGCTGGCGGCGAGCGTGGACGACAACGGCGGGGCGTACATCGTGCCCGCGTTCTCGGGCCTGTACGCGCCGTACTGGCGCTCCGACGCGCGCGGTGTCGTCACCGGCCTCACCCGGTACGTCACGAAGGCGCATCTCGCGCGCGCGGTGCTCGAGGCGACCAGCTGGCAGACGCGCGAGGTCGTGGACGCCATGTTCCAGGACTCCGGGGTGCGGATCACGACGCTGAAGGTGGACGGCGGCATGACCGGCAACAACCTCCTCATGCAGCACCAGGCGGACGTGCTCGGCGTACCGGTCATCCGGCCCCGGGTCTCCGAGACGACCTGTCTCGGCGCCGCCTACGCGGCCGGACTCGCCACGGGGGTGTGGAACGACCTCGACGAACTCAAGGCGCACTGGCAGAAGGACGCCGAGTGGACGCCGTCGATGGAGACGTCGGTGCGTGACCGCGAGTACCGCCGCTGGCGCAAGGCCGTGGAGAAGAGCTTCGGCTGGCTGGAGGAGGGTGAGGACTAGGTACCGGGTCACGTCCTCAGGACCAGGCCGGGGCGGGCGGTCGGTCGGCCGGACGAGGCGTACGCGCGCGTGGGCGCGAGGACGAGGCCTGCGCGCGCGTGCGTCGACGGGCGCGGCCCGTACCCCTGTCGGCGGGGGTACGGGCCGTGCGGGTGTCAGGTGGTGACGGTCCGGCGGTGGTCGGCCGCGTACCTGATCGCGTGCTGGACCACGCCCACGAGGGTCTCCTTGACGGACTCGCGGTCGCGGGCGTCGCACAGCAGGAGAGGGACGCTGTCGTCCAGGTCCAGGGCCTGGCGGACGGCGTCCACCGGGTGACGGGCGGCGCCCTCGAAGCAGTTGATGCCGACGACGAAGGGAATCGCGCGCCGCTCGAAGTAGTCGACGGCGGCGAAGCAGTCCTCCAGACGGCGGGTGTCGGCGAGGACGACCGCTCCGAGCGCGCCTTCGGAGAGCTCGTCCCACATGAACCAGAACCGTTCCTGGCCGGGCGTGCCGAAGAGGTACAGCACCAGGTCCTCGCGCAGCGTGATACGGCCGAAGTCCATGGCGACGGTGGTGGTGTGCTTGCCCTCCACACCGCTCGTGTCGTCGACCGGGCGGCCGGCCTCGGTGAGGAACTCCTCGGTGCGCAGCGGCCTGATCTCGCTGACCGCACCGACGAGCGTCGTCTTGCCCACGCCGAAGCCGCCGGCCACCAGGATCTTGAGCGTGACCGGCTCGACCGGGGGCTTGCCGCGCTCAGAGCGCCCGAAGATCATCGATCTCTTCTCCTGCTTGATGGGGTGCGGGCGACGCCGGTCCGCTGTCCCTGCGCCGCCGGGGGTCTCGATGGGGGGCGCGACGGCCGGCACGTCATGGAGTCCCCCGCCTCGGCGCCGCTCACAGCGCCCGGAGTCCGTTGATCACGTCACGCAGAATGTCCTCGTCCGGCAGCTCGGCCGGGGGGACGGGCCGGTTCACGTGCACGAACTCGCCGTGCACGAGGTCTCCGACGAGCACCCGGACCACTCCCACGGGCAGGTCGAGTCCGGCGGCCAGCTCCGCGACCGACTGCGGGGCGTCCCGGCACAGTTCGACGATGTCGACGTGTTCCGGGGACAGCGAGTGGTCCGCCTCCGGATCGTCCGCCTCGGTCTCGGTGACGACCAGCGCGATGAGGTCGAGGCGGTGCTGGCCCGCACTGGTGGTACGGCCGCGCGTCATGGCGTACGGACGTACGACGGGTCCGGCCTCGTCGTCGAACCAGTGGCTTCTTCCCTGACCGTCTGGGCTCATGTCGTCCCACTACCCGCCCGAGGGCAGATCGGTGCGCGGAACGGCGCCCAGATGCACACCGACGCGCTTGACGAGGAGCGTCATCTCGTAGGCGACCTGTCCGACGTCCGAGTCGGCGTCGGAGAGGACGGCGAGGCAGCTGCCGTCGCCCGCCGCGGTCACGAACAGGAAGGCGTCGTCCAGTTCGACGACCGTCTGGCGGACGCTGCCGGCCTCGAAGTGGCGGCCGACGCCCTTGGCGAGGCTGTGGAACCCGGAGGCGACGGCCGCGAGGTGCTCGCCGTCCTCGCGGGACAGGTCCTTGGACACGCCGGTGGCCAGTCCGTCGCCGGACAGCACGACGGCCTTGCGGATGCTCGCGACGCGGTCGACCAGGTCGTCCAGCAGCCAGTTGAGTTCACCGGACTCGCTGGTCGTCGTGCGGTCGGTCGGCTTCGGTGCGGTCATCGACCGTCCCCCTTTGTCGTTCCTTGCGGTGCTGCGTCGCTGTGGGCGTCGTCGCCCGCGGCGTTCTCCTGACGGCCGCGCTGCCAGCCGCGCTGGAGCGAGGCCATCCTGCTGCGTACCTCGTCGGCGTCCCGCTCGGCGGGCTCCGGCCTGTCCTCGGGTCGTCGCGCGGCGCTCTGCTTCAGCTGCGGGGCGAGGCTGGCCTGCCGTACGCGGCGGGGCAGAGCGGCCGTGCCGGAGCCGGTGTCCCGCGCGTCCGCGCCGAGGGCGGGGGTGCGCGGGTCGCGGGCTGGGCCGGGGCGGCCGGCCGGGTCGGCGCTCCGGGCGGGTTCGGGGGCGCCGGTGGACGCGATCTCGGCGCGCCGGGTGCGCCTGGGCAGCGCGGGCGCGTCGGGGTCGACGGCGGCCTCCGGCTGCGTGCTGCCCGGACCGTTCGTGAACTCGTCGGCGCGGTCGGCCACTCCGGTGCCGCGGCGCAGCGGCGCGGCACCCCGGCGGCGGGAGGGCAGTGCGGCGGGCGACCGCGGCCGGGCCGGGTCCGCCCCGGCCTCCTCCGGCTCCTCCCGCCGGGCGCGTCCGGTGACGGGGCGTCCGTGGGAGCTGACCAGCTTGGGCGTTCTGCGGCGCGGCAGCGACAGCGTGGCGTCGGCGCGGTCGTCCGGGTCCGGGCCGCCGTCGGCGTCGGGTGCTTCGCGCAGCGGCTCGCCGAGCCGCCCGCGCGTCTCGTCGGGCGCGCCGAGGAGGGCGTGCCGTGAGCGGAAGAGCCCACCGTGTTCGCCGTCCTCGTCGCCGAGCGCACTCGGGAACCCCCCGACGCTGTCCAGGTCGACGGGCGCCTCCAGTTCGACCGGCCCGTTGAGGACCGGGACGGGCGGCCCCGACTGCGCGGACACCTTGCTGAGCGAGGTCCGGTGCGCCTCCTCCAGCTGGGCTTCCTTCGAGGGCTGCGGCCGGTCGAGGCGGAAGCCGATGCCGTTGGTGTCCGGGACGTCGTCCGTGAGGAGCGCGTCCGGGATGAAGACGACGGCGGTGGTGCCGCCGTAGGGGGAGGGCTGGAGCGAGACGCGGACGTTCTGGCGCTGGGCGAGCCGGCTGACGACGAACAGGCCGAGCCGGTCGGTGTCCGACAGCTCGAACTCCGGTGTCTCGGCGAGCCGGAGGTTGGCGTCCAGCAGGGCGTCGGCCGCCATGCCGAGGCCCCGGTCGTTGATCTCCAGGGTGAAACCGTTGGCGACCCGTTCACCGATGACCTGGACGGCGGTGTGCGGCGGGGAGAACACGGTGGCGTTCTCCAGGAGTTCGGCCACGAGGTGGGTGAGGTCGGCGACCGCGGGGCCGGTCACGGCGACCCGGGGCAGCCTGCGGACCTCGATGCGCTCGTAGTCCTCGACCTCCGCCACGGCGGCCCGTACGACGTCCATCAGCTGGACGGGCTTGCGCCACTGGCGGGAAGGGGCTGCTCCGGAGAGGATCACCAGGCCCTCGGCGTGGCGGCGCATACGGGTGGTGAGGTGGTCGAGGCGGAACAGGTCGGCGAGTTCGTCGGTGTCCTCGGTCCTGCGTTCCATGGTGTCGAGGAGGGTGAGCTGCTTGTGCAGCAGTACCTGGCTGCGGCGGGCGAGGTTGACGAACACCTCGGAGACGCCGGCGCGGAGTTCGGCCTGCTTGACGGCGGCTTCGACGGCGGCCCGCTGGAGCGTGTTGAGGGCCTGCCCGACCTCGCCCATCTCGTTCCTGTCGTACTCCAGGCGCGGGACCTCGGTCTCCACGTCGACCTGTTCGCCCGCGGACAGCCGGCGCATCACGCTGGGCAGCCGCACCCCGGACGCCTCGTGCGCGTCCTGGCGCAGTTGCCTGAGGTCACGGATGAGGCCGCGGCCGACGCGTACGGACAGGAAGAGCGAGAAGAGCACCGCCACCAGCCCGAGGACGCCGACGACGGACGCCTTGACGATGACGCTGACGGCCGCCGGCCGGACACGGTCCTGGTAGCGGTCGCCGGCCTGGTCGTCGAGGGTGGCCAGTTCGTCGAGCACGTTGCCGGCGGCGGCGTCCCAGTTCCTGGCGCTCACGAAGCCGTCGGCGGGGCCGGGCTCCGCGGAGATGGCGTCCAGCTCGGCGGAGCGCAGGGGCGCGGTGGAGGCGTTCTCCCAGAAGTGCTCGTAGCGTTCACGCTCGGCCGGGGGCAGGACCGGCAGGCTGATGTCGTACATCAGGGTGCGCTGGGCCACCAGGTCGGAGACCTCGCGGATCTCGCTCGGGGAGAGTTTCCCGACCACGAGGGCGGACCCGAGCAAGGCGTCCTCACGGGAGAGCAGCTCGCGCGCGCGGGTCACGTTGACGAGGGCGCGGGCCTGCTTGTCGAGTTCCACGCTGTCGACGCCGTCGAGCGACGCCAGCAGCGCGTAGCAGGGGTCCACGAGCCGGTTGTAGAGGCCGAGGGCCCGCTCCCGGGACACCGTGCCCTGCCCGACGCTGCGGCGCAGCGCGGCGAGGCCGTCGAAGGCGTCGAGGACGGCGGTGAGGCGTTCGGAGTCGTCGGCGTCCAGCCCGTCGCGGACGTCGGAGTTCCTCGTGTTGTCGCGGAACCTGGTGACGGCCGAGTCGGTGAGGCCGCGGGTGGTGCGCAGCGCGGACAGCGCGTCCGCGGCCCGGGGGTCGGCGAGGTAGACGAGGGTCTGGCGGCGTTCCTGCTGAAGGCTCCGGACGGCGTCCTCGGCGGGGTAGCCGATCTTCTCCACGACGGAGGACACCTGGAACAGCTGGGTGACCTCCCGGCCTGTCAGGACCGTGGCGAAGCCCCAGATCGCCGCGAGGGACACCAGCGGCACGAGCAGCAGCGCCACGATCTTCCGGCGGATCGACTTCCCGCGAAAGCGCATGGCCTCCCCCAGCTCGACCCCCAGGGTCAGGGGGCACACATGTACGTCAACAAACGGCGCGAGCCTACTACTGCGGCACAGGTATCTCGAAGACCCGTCCGGAAGCCGAACTTCCGCATCCGGGGCGAGACATGCGGAGTTGTCCGCTCATGGCGGGAGATGGCCTCCCACGACACGGTGACGGTGACCGGATCGGAGCCGAACGCCCTGTCTGGGCAGTTGGCCGGAAATCTTCGCTCGGCGGGAATCTTGGAGACGCTTCGTTCGTCTTTTCTATGGGAGTTGGGGGCGGAATCGGTCACAGGAGCCGCGTCTCGCAACCGGGGCAGCGTAAAACAGCGCAAGCCGGGCAGCCACTGAGAAGCCGGGTCTTAGGACACCGGGGCGAGGGTCTGCTGGCGGTGGGGAGTGACACGTTGATGGGCACGGCGGAGCGGCGCGATGCGCCCGAAGGCGGCATGACGGCGCAGTTGACTGCGCCGCGAAGTCCTGAGGCACCGGATTCCGGCGGTCCGGCGTCGGTGCGTCCGGCGACGGACGGCCGTCGGGCCGGGGCGGACTCGGGTGCGGGAAGAGACAGAAGTGCCGGGACGGACACAGGTGTCCCGGCCGCGAGGGTACGGCGCGAAGGGTTCCGGGGAACCGGGCCCCGCAGCACGGCGGCGCACGGGGGCGTGGTGGAGGCCGACGCGTACGACGACGCCGGGCAGGAGCGACTGTCCCGGCAGCTGTGGGTGGAGGAACCGGCGCGGCGGCGGCGCATGCCGGACCCGGTGCGTACGGCGGCGGTGCGGGCGGTGCTCGTGATCTCGGTGACGCTTATTCAGGCGATGGTGGCCTTCCTGTGCACCATGGCCGGTTCCTGGCTCGCGTTCCCGATGGTGCTCAGCAGCGTGGCCAGCACGGTGGTGGCGACCTGGGCCGCGCTCGACGTCTGGGTGACGCGCCAGGTCTGGAACCAGCGCAACGGCGTGGTGTCCACGCCCAGCAGCACCGCGCGGGCCCTGCGGCGCGAGCGCCGCAAGACCAGGCGGCACGCCCGGTCGACGGAGCGGACCCAGGAGCGGATACGGCGCCGGGGCGGCGCGGGGCGACTGTCGCATCCTTGATGCTCGGCGGGGCGGGCTGGGGCGGTCGGGGGTGATCCTGACGGCGAGGTGGCCGGGGGGCGGTCGGCGGGTCAGCGTGCGACGGATCGCGCCTGGCCCTCCTCCCGCAGTCGGCCCTCCTCCCGGGCCAGTTCGCGGCGCGTGCGTGTGAAGGAGCGGGGGCGGTTCACGGCGAACACGGCGGTCGTGCGTCCGTCCCTCTCGTAGAGCGCGAGGAAGCCGTCCTCCGCCGGCCCGCCGTCGGACAGGGCACCCTCGGTGACGCGCACGGTGTCCCCGGGTCCGCGCCGGCCGGCGAACTGGATGCGCGCCCCGTACTGGTCCGACCAGAAGTACGGCAGCGACCGCGCGGCCTCCCGGGAGCGTCCGGCGAGCAGGTTGGCCACGGCGACCCGGGGCTGCTCCGTGGCGGAGGTCCAGTGCTCGGCCCGGTGACCGCCGACGCGGGCGACATCGCCGACGGCGACCACCTGGGGCAGGGCCGTCATACAGCCGTCGTCGCACAGGACTCCGTCCTGCAGGGCGAGCGTGGAACCGGCCAGCCAGGCGGTGTTGGGGGTGGCGCCGATACCGACGATCACGATGTCGGCGGGCAGGAGGCGGCCGTCGGCGAGTTCCACACCGGTGACGGTGTCCGTGCCGCGCAGTCCCGCGACTCCGATACCCGTGACCAGCTCCGCTCCGCCCCGGCGGTGCAGGGCGGCGCACACGGCGGCCATCTCCGCGCCGAGTTGGGGCACGAGCGGCAACGGGGCGGCTTCGACGACGGTGACCGTGTGACCGAGAGCGGTACAGGAGGACGCGGTCTCGGCACCGATGAACCCGCCGCCGATGACCACGACTTCGCGTGGGCCCCGGGTGAGTTCCTCGCGCAGGGCACGCGCGTCGTCCAGGGTGCGCAGTGTGTGCACTCCGGACAGGGCGGCACCCGGCAGGCGGCGGGCCGAGGCACCGGTGGCGATGACGACGCCGTCGGTCGACACGGTGCGGCCGTTGTCCAGCAGTACGGTGCGGCCCCGGGAGTCGAGCCCGCGGGCCCGGACCCCCAGGCGCCATTCAGCGTCCAGTCCGGCGAAATCGTCGGCGTCGGTGAGGGCGAGGTGGTCCTCGTCCGCACGGCCGGTGAGGAAGTCCTTGGAGAGGGGAGGCCGGTCATAAGGGCGGTGCGGCTCGTCGCCGACGATCACCAGACGTCCGTCGAAGCCCTGGGCCCGCAGTTCCCGGGCCGCGTGGACACCGGAGAGGGAGGCTCCGACGACGGTCACGGTCCTCATGCGGTGCGGCTCCTTCCGGGACGGGACGCGGACGCCTCGCGGCTTGTCGCGGACACCTCGGAGCCGGGCGGGGAGACCTCGGAACTCGGTGCGGAAACCTCGGAGTTCGCTGCGGACGCCGAGCACATGGCGCGGGCGTGTTCCGCGAACCCGCCGGGTGCCGCGAGCCCGACGGGGTCTGTGCGACCGGCGGGTTCCGTACGGCCGGGCGTCGCCAGGCCCGTGTGACCGGCGGGCTCTGTGCGACCGGCGGGTTCCGTGCGGCCGGGCGTCGCGAGGCCCGTGCGACCGGCGGGCTCCGTGTAACCGGCGGGTTCCGTGCGGCCGGGCGTCGCGAGGCCCGTGCGGTCGCCCGCCGATGCCGGGCGCCCCGCACGGCGGCCCATCCGTGTCGGGTTGCCGGTGCCGCGAGCTGCCGCGGCCGGCGCGTCGGGGAGGTTCATGCGGCGGTCCCCTCCTGCGCGTCCGGGTGGACGTGGATGACGCCGTCCTCCACGGTGACGCGATGGGTGCGGACGGGGCGGCGGGCCGGCAGGCAGGTCGGCCGGCCCGTGCGGAGATCGAACGAGGCCGCGTGCAGCGGGCATTCGACCAGGCAGCCCTCCAGGTACCCCTCGGAGAGGGAGGCGTCCTGGTGGGTGCAGGTGTCGTCGATGGCGTACAACTCGCCGTCGTCGGTACGGAACACGGCGACGGGCGGGGTCGTCTCCAGACGGACGGACTCACCCTCGGGGAGGTCTTCGAGGCGGCAGACGGGAATCATGGGCCCCCCTCTCGGTCCGGGACGCGCGGTCCGGAACCGGCTCGGTCCAAGCAGTCGGGAAGTTCAGGGCGTACCGGACCGCCGTCGGTCCGGATCGTCCGGGTCCCGTTCCGGGCTTCGCAGCCCTTCCGGGATCAGGACCCTTCGGTAACATGATGTTTCGCATGGCGCATGAGCAAGCGCTATGCGCAACAGAATCCGGGCGGGACGACCGTCGCGTCAAGGGTTTCCCGCAGATGCGGCCCAAACCGGGCCGAGAGGTGGTGAGAGTCGAGCCATGCCCCGCACGCAGAAGCAGTCCGACCCCGGCGGCGAGCACGCCGTGGACCCGGCGGAACCGACGAGTTCCGGAAAGCGGGCGAGACCCGGGACCACGGCGCAGCAGGGCGGCCGCGGCGCGGCGAGCGCCGTGCAGTCGGTGGACCGCGCCGTGAGCGTGCTGGAGATCCTGGCCCGGCACGGCGAGGCCGGCGTCACGGAGATCGCCGAGGAGCTGGACGTGCACAAGTCCACCGCGTTCCGCCTGCTCGGCGTACTGGAGAACCGCGGCCTGGTCGCGCAGGCCAAGGACCGCGGCAAGTACTACCTGGGGGCCGGCGTGCTGCGCCTGGCGGGAGCGGCGGCGGTGCGGCTGGACATCTCGCAGGAGGGCGTGCCGGTCTGCAGGGAACTCGCCGACGAGCTGGGCGAGACGGTCAACATCGCTGTCCTGGACGACGACGCGGCGGTCAACATCATGCAGGCCCGGGGCACCGCCTCGGTGACGGCGCAGAACTGGCTGGGCAGACGCACCCCGCTGCACGCCACCTCCAGCGGCAAGGTGCTGCTCGCACACATGCCGCCGACCCTGCGCGAAGGTCTGCTGGCCCGTACCCTGCCGCGTTTCACGGAGCGCACCATCACGGGTTCGTCGGTGCTGCGCGGCGAGCTGGAGGCGGTGGTCGAGCAGGGGTACGGCCTCACGGTCGAGGAGCTGGAACTGGGGCTGGCGGCGGTGGCGGCGCCGATCAGGGCGCACGACGGCAAGGTGATCGCCGCGATCAGCGTCTCGGGGCCGATGTACCGGCTCAACGGCGACCGGCTGCCGGAGGTGGCCAAGCGCACGGTGGCGGCCGCGGCGGAGCTCTCACGGCGGATGGGCTACGGCTTCTGACGGACCCCGGGAGGACACGGCCCGCGCCGCACCCAGGGCCCCCGGGGCCCCAGGAACTCCGAATCCCCAGGCACCCAGGGCACCCAGGGCACACCGCACGCATCAGCGGCCACACGCGCGGGACCGGGAACTCCACCGGTCCCGCGCCGTCGTGTGTCCGGCAGGTTTCGCCCGTCCCGTTCCTTTTGCCAAGGGTTAACTCGCACCTCTTGACGGCCGCTCGGTCGCGTTCTCAGTATGTTCCTCATCGCGCAACCCATCGTGCATTGCGCAACAGCAGAGGAGCCCGTCGTGCCACACGAGGTCCGTGCCGTAGTCGCTGTGAAGAAGGGCGCACCCGTCGAGGTGCGGACGATCGTCGTCCCCGACCCCGGTCCCGGCGAGGTGCTCGTCACCGTCCAGGCCTGCGGGGTCTGCCACACGGACCTGCACTACCGGGAGGGCGCGATCACGGACGACTTCCCCTTCCTCCTCGGCCACGAGGCGGCCGGCACGATCGAGGCGGTCGGCGAGGGCGTCACCGACCTCGAACCCGGCGACTACGTGGTCCTCGCCTGGCGCGCCCCCTGCGGCACCTGCCGCTCCTGTCGCCGCGGCCGCCCCTGGTACTGCTTCGACTCCCGCAACGCCACCCAGCCGATGACCCTCCTCGACGGCACCCCGCTCACCAACGCCCTCGGTATCGGCGCGTTCGCCGAGAAGACACTGGTCGCCGCGGGACAGGCGGTGAAGATCGACCCGGCCGCCCGCCCCGAGGCCGCCGGCCTCATCGGCTGCGGGGTGATGGCCGGCTACGGCGCGGCCGTGAACACGGGCAACGTGAGCCGCGGCGACTCGGTCGCCGTGATCGGCTGCGGCGGCGTCGGCGACGCGGCCATCGCCGGGGCCTGTCTCAACGGCGCCATGAAGGTCATCGCGATCGACATCGACGACAAGAAGCTCGACCAGGCCGAGAAGTTCGGTGCCACGCACACGGTCAACTCCAGGGGCACGGACCCGGTCGAGGCGGTCCGTGCGCTCACCGACGGTTTCGGCGTGGACATCGCGATCGACGCGGTGGGCAGGCCGGAGACGTTCCTCCAGGCCTTCGCGATGCGCGACCACGCGGGCACGCTCGTCCAGGTCGGTGTGCCCTCCCCCGAGATGAAGGTGGAACTCCCGCTGATCGACGTGTTCTCGCGGGGCGGCGCCATCAAGGCGAGCTGGTACGGCGACTGTCTGCCGAGCCGGGACTTCCCTTACCTCATCGACCAGTACCTCTACGGGCTGCTGGACCTCAACGCGTTCGTGAGCGAGACGATCGCGCTCGACCAGGTCGAGGAGGCGTTCGCCAAGATGCACCGGGGTGAGGTGCTGCGCTCCGTGGTGGTCCTGTGAGTGCCCGCGGAGCCGTGCGGGTGGAGCGCGTCGTCACCTCCGGCACCTTCAGCCTGGACGGCGAGACGTTCGACGTGGACAACAACGTCTGGCTGGTCGGCGACGACGCGGAGGTGCTGGTCGTCGACGCCGCCCACGACGCGGGCGCCATCCACGCGGCGGTCGCCGGGCGGCACGTGACCGCGATCGCCTGCACCCACGGGCACGACGACCACATCGGCGCGGCGGCCGAACTCTCCCGCCTGACCGGCGCCCCCGTCCTCCTGCATCCGAACGACAACGAGTTGTGGTCCCACACCCATCCCACGCGCAAGCCGGACGGGGAACTGACCGACGGCCGGGTCCTCACGGTCGCCGGGATCGAACTCCATGTGATCCACAACCCGGGTCACACCTGGGGCAGTTGCTCACTGCACGCCCCGTTCCTGAACACGGTCTTCACCGGCGACACCCTCTTCCACGGCGGGCCGGGCGCGACCGGCCGCTCCTACTCCGACCGCCCCACCATCGAGGCCTCCCTCCGCGAGCGGCTGCTCGTCCTGCCCGGCGACACGGTCGTGTGCACCGGGCACGGCCAGGACACGACGATCGCCGGTGAACGGCCGCACGTCCCCACTCCCTGAGCACGGCCCACAAGCGCGTCCGCTCCCCACCCCGGCAAGGAGGGGCATGTCCAGCACGCCCGAAACCCGCCCGAACGGTCCGCAGGTCGTCATCATCGGCGCCGGCATAGTCGGCTGCTCGCTCGCCGACGAGCTGACCGCCCGCGGCTGGACCGACGTCACCGTCCTCGAACAGGGCCCGCTGCCGGCCCCCGGCGGCTCCACTTCGCACGCACCCGGTCTCGTGTTCCAGACCAGCCCCTCCAGGACGCTCACGGCGCTCGCCCGGTACACCGTCGAGAAGTTCGGCTCGCTGCGGGCCGACGGCGTCCCGTGCTTCCAGCAGGTCGGCGGCCTGGAGCTGGCCACCACCCCGGAACGCCTCACCGACCTGCACCGCAAGGCCGGCTACGCCGCCGCCTGGGGCATCCGCGGCGAGGTCGTCGGCCCCGCCCGCTGCAAGGAGCTGTGGCCGCTCATCGACGAGTCGATCGTCCTCGGCGGTTTCCACACCCCCGACGACGGACTGGCCCGCGCCCTGCCCGCGGCCCGCGCCCAGCTGGAACGGGCCACCGAACGGGGCGCCCGTTTCCTGGACCGCCACACCGTCACCGGTATCGAGAAGGAGAACGGCCGCGTCACGGGTGTCGTCACCGACCGGGGTGTGTTCCCGGCCGACCACGTCGTCTCCGCGGCCGGCTTCTGGGGCCCGGTGATCGGCCGCATGGCCGGGGTCGACGTACCCCTGCAACCGCTCGCGCACCAGTACGCGCGCACCCGGCCGCTTGCCGGCCTGCGGGACCACGAGGCGGAGGCCACCCGGCCGATCCTCCGCCACCAGGACCGCGACCTGTACTTCCGCGAGCACACCGACCGCATCGGCATCGGCTCCTACGCGCACCGGCCCCTGCCCGTCGACCCGTTCGCGGTCCTGCCCTACGACGAGGCCCGTGCCCGGAACATGGACATGCCGTCCTCGTTCCCGTTCACGACCGAGGACTGGGCCCCGAGCTGGGACGACTGCCGGCGGCTGATCCCGGCCCTGCGCGAGTCGGAGATCGAGGAGGGGTTCAACGGCGTCTTCTCCTTCACCCCCGACGGCATGCCCCTGCTCGGCGAGACACGGCGGCTGCGCGGCTTCTGGCTGGCCGAGGCCGTCTGGGTCACCCACTCCGCCGGCGTGGCCAAGGCCGTCGCCGAGTGGATGGTCGACGGTCGGCCCTCCCTCGACCTGCACGAGTGCGACCACACGCGTTTCGAGGAGGCGCAGCGTTCACCGTCGTACGTCCGTGAACGGGGTTCACAGCAGTTCGTCGAGGTGTACGACGTGCTGCACCCCCTCCAGCCGATGGAGCAGCCGCGTCCGCTGCGCGTCAGCCCCTTCTACGCCCGGCAGCAGCAGCTCGGCGCGCGGTTCCTGGAGGGCGGCGGCTGGGAACGGCCGCACTGGTACGAGGCCAACGCCCCCCTCGTCGACGCCCTGGAGCCGCTGCCCGAGCGCGATGCCTGGTCCGCCCGCTACTGGTCGCCCGTCGCGGCCGCGGAGGCGAAGGCCACCCGCGAGAAGGTCGCCCTGTACGACATGACCCCCCTGCGGCGGCTGGAGGTGACCGGCCCCGGCGCCCTCGACTTCCTGTCCCGCATGACGACCAACAACCTGCGCAAGAAGCCCGGCGCCGTCACCTACACCCTGCTGCTGGACGAGACGGGCGGCATCCGTTCCGACCTGACCGTGGCGCGCCTGGCCCCCGACCGTTTCCAGGTCGGCGCGAACTCCCCCGCCGACCTCGACTGGCTCACCCGGCACGCGCCCAACGGCGTGCGGGTCAGGGACATCACCGCCGGCACCTGCTGTGTCGGCGTCTGGGGTCCGCTGGCCCGCGACCTCGTCCAGCCGCTCACCGACGACGACTTCTCGCACGAGGGGTTCGGCTACTTCCGGGCGAAGGAGACCCACCTCGGGCACGTCCCGGTCACCGCCATGCGCCTGTCGTACGTGGGAGAGCTGGGCTGGGAGCTCTACACCACGGCCGACCTGGGCCTGCGCCTGTGGGACACGCTCTGGGACGCCGGCCGGGAGCTCGGTGTGGTCGCGGCCGGCCGCTCCGCCTTCAACTCCCTGCGCCTGGAGAAGGGTTACCGCGCCTGGGGCGTCGACATGACCGACGAGCACAACCCCTACGAGGCGGGCGTCGGCTTCGCGGTGCGCACCGACAAGGAGTTCGTGGGCCGCGCCGCGCTCGACGACGCCCCGGTGACCCGCAGGCTCACCCCGCTGCTCCTCGACGAGCCCGCCGCCGTGGTCCTCGGCAAGGAGCCGGTGTTCGTGGACGGCGCCCCGGCCGGCTACGTGACCAGCGCCTCGTACGGCTACACCCTGGGCCGCTGCGTCGCCTACGCCTGGCTGCCGGCCGGGCTGACGACCGGCAGCGGCGTGCACATCGAGTACTTCGGCCGGAAACTCCCCGCGACCGTCGCCGAAGAGCCCCTCTTCGACCCGAAGATGACCCGCATCCGCCGCTAGTGCCGTGGCCGGGAAGGTCCACCGACTCGCACCGCCCGCCCCAGCACCAGGCACGCCCAGGAGGCCCACGTGTCACCCACCTACGACGTGATCGTCATCGGTCTCGGCGGCATGGGCAGCGCCGCCGCCCATCACCTGTCCGCCCGCGGCGCCCGTGTGCTGGGCCTGGAGAAGTTCGGCCCGGTGCACAACCGGGGCTCCAGCCACGGCGGTTCGCGGATCACCCGGCAGTCCTACTTCGAGGACCCGGCGTACGTCCCGCTGTTGCTGCGCGCCTACGAGCTGTACGAGGACCTGGAGCGGGCCACCGGCCGGGAGATCGCGATCCTGCCCGGCGGGGTGATGGTCGGTCCGCCCGGCTCGCGGACCGTCTCCGGCTCCCTGCTCTCCGCGCAGCGGTGGGACCTGCCCCACGAGATGCTGGACGCGAAGGAGATCCGCCGCCGCTTCCCGACGCTCGCGCCGAAGGACGACGAGGTGGCGCTGTACGAGAAGAAGGCCGGTCTCCTGCGTCCCGAGAACACGGTCGCCGCGCATCTCCAGCTCGCCACCCGGCAGGGCGCCGACCTGCACTTCGAGGAGCCGATGACCCGCTGGGAGCCGTACCGGGACGGGGTCCGGGTGCACACCGCGGAGAACACGTACACGGCGGGCCGGCTGGTGATCTGCCCGGGGGCGTGGGCGCCGCAGCTGCTGACGGATCTCGGCGTGTCCTTCACCATCGAGCGGCAGGTCATGTACTGGTTCCAGCCGGCCGGCGGCACCGCGCGCTTCCTGCCCGAGCGGCACCCCATCTACATCTGGGAGAACGCGGCCGGCGTCCAGGTCTACGGCTTCCCCGCCATCGACGGTCCGGACCTCGGTGCCAAGGTCGCGTTCTTCCGCAAGGGCGAGGTCACCACCCCCGAGACCATCGACCGGACGGTCCACGAGGAGGAGATCAGGGCGATGGCGGACCACATGTCCGGCTGCGTCCCCGACCTCCCCGGTACCTTCCTCAAGGCCGCGACCTGCATGTACTCCAACACCCCCGACGAACACTTCGTGATCGCCCAGCACCCGGCCCACCCCGGGTCGGTCACCGTGGCCTGCGGGTTCTCCGGGCACGGCTTCAAGTTCGTGCCCGTCGTCGGCGAGATCCTCGCCGACCTGGCCCTGACCGGCACCACCGCCCACCCCGTCGGGCTGTTCGACCCCGCCCGCCTCGCCGCCGCGCCCGCCTGAGGAGCACGCCCGTGACGACGACCCCCGTCTCCCCCAGCCTGATCGCCACCCTCCCCGGGCGCCACTACACCGACCCGGAACTCTTCCGCCAGGAGCAGGAGCACATCTTCGAGTCGATGTGGTTCTGCGCCGTCCGCGGCGCCGACCTCGCGAGGCCCGGCGCGTTCCGCACGGTCCAGGTCGGCCGCGAGAGCGTGATCGTCACCCGGACCCGCACCGGTGAGCTGCGTGCCTTCCTCAACATCTGCCGCCACCGCGGGGCCCGGCTGTGCACGGAGGAGTCCGGCGAGGTCCGGCGCACCCTGCAATGCCCGTACCACGCGTGGACGTACGACCTGGAGGGCAAGCTGGTCGCGGCGCCCAACCTGGTCAGGATGCCGGACGTGGACCGGGTCGCGTACGGCCTGGTCAAGGTGGCCCTGCGCGAGTGGCTCGGCTACGCCTGGGTGTGCCTGGCCGACGAACCCCCCTCCTTCGAGGAGACGGTGCTCGGCGCCGCCGTCGAACGGCTCGGCGACGTGGCCGCGATCGAGCACTACGGCACCGAGGACCTCGCGCTCGGCAGGCGGATCGTCTACGACGTGAGGGCCAACTGGAAGCTGATCGTCGAGAACTTCATGGAGTGCTACCACTGCGCGACGATCCACCCCGAACTGACCGACGTACTGCCGGAGTTCGCGGACGGTTACGCGGCCCAGTACTACGTGGGCCACGGCGCCGAGTTCGGCGAGGGCATCAGGGGGTTCACCGTCGACGGCAGCGAGGGCTTCGCCACCCTGCCCGCGCTCTCCGCCGGCCAGGACCGCCGCTACTACGCCATCACCGTGAAGCCGACGGTGTTCGTCAACCTCGTGCCGGACCACGTGATCCTGCACCGCATGTTCCCGCTGGCCGAGGACCGCACGCTGGTGGAGTGCGACTGGCTGTACGCGCCGGAGGTCGTCGCGTCGGAGGCGGACCTGTCCAAGTCGGTCGAACTGTTCCACCGGGTCAACGAGCAGGACTTCGAGGCCTGCGAACGGACGCAGCCCGCCATGGCGTCGCGGGCGTACCGCAACGGTGGTGTCCTGGTCCCCAACGAGCACCACATCGGGATCTTCCACGCGTGGGTCCTGGAGAAGCTGGGAGGCGGCCATGCCGGATCTGTTCATTGACGGCGAGTGGCGGGGGGCGGTCGACGAACGCACCCGGGAGATCCGCTGTCCGGCCGACGGCTCCCTGGTCGGGGTGGTGGACGAGGCGGCCGGCAAGGACACCGTGGAGGCCGTCGCGGCCGCCCGCCGCGCCTTCGACGACGGACCCTGGCCGCGCACCTCCCCCGGCGACCGCGGCGACCTGCTGCTGCGCGTCGCCGACCTGCTCGTGCGCGACAAGGACGTGCTGGCCCGGGCCGAGTCCCTGGACACCGGCAAGCGGCTCGTCGAGAGCGAGTACGACATCGACGACATCGCGAACTGCTTCCGCTACTTCGGGCGGCTCGTCGCGAGCGAGACCGGGCGGGTCGTCGACACGGGGCGCGCGGGCGTCGACAGCCGGGTCGTGTACGAACCGGTCGGGGTCTGCGCGCTCATCACCCCGTGGAACTACCCGCTGCTGCAGACCGCGTGGAAGGTCGCCCCGGCTCTCGCCGCCGGCAACACCTTCGTGCTCAAGCCCAGTGAGCTGACCCCGCACACCGCGATCCACCTCATGCGGCTGCTGGCCGAGGCCGGGTTGCCGCCGGGGGCCGGCAACCTGGTCCTGGGCGCCGGCCCCGAGGCGGGCGCCCCGCTCGGTGACCACCCGGACGTCGACCTGATCTCCTTCACCGGGGGCCTGCAGACCGGCCGCCGGCTGATGGCCGCCGCGGCCGGGACGGTGAAGAAGGTCGCGCTCGAACTCGGCGGCAAGAACCCCAACATCGTGTTCGCGGACGCCGACTTCGACACGGCCGTCGACATGGCGCTGACGGCGGTGTTCCTGCACTCGGGCCAGGTCTGCTCCGCGGGCGCGCGGCTGCTGGTGGAGGACTCGCTGCACGACCGGTTCGTGGACGAGGTCGTCCGGCGTGCGTCGCTGATCCGGCTCGGGGGGCCGTTCGACGAGCGGGCGCAGACCGGACCGCTGATCTCGGCGGCGCACCGGGACAAGGTCGAGGCGTATGTGGCCCAGGGGCTCGCGGAGGGTGCGGTGCTGCGCTGCGGCGGCGCGCGTCCGTCCGGGCCGGGCCTGGAGGAGGGCTTCTACTATCCGCCCACCGTGCTGGACGAGTGCACGGCCGGCATGACGGTGGTCCGGGAGGAGTCCTTCGGGCCGGTGCTGACCGTCGAACGCTTCACCACGGAGGACGAGGCGCTGCGCCTGGCCAACGACACGATCTACGGGCTCGCCGGTGCCGTGTGGACGAGCGACGAGGCCAGGGCGGCCCGGGTCGTGGCACGACTGCGGATCGGCACCGTCTGGATCAACGACTACCACCCCTACGTGCCGCAGGCGGAGTGGGGCGGCTTCAAGCAGTCCGGCACCGGACGCGAACTGGGGCCCGCCGGGCTCGCCGAGTACCGCGAGGCGAAGCACATCTGGCGCAACACGGCTCCCGCGCCCCAGGGTTGGTTCGCCTGACGGCTCATCCCGACCCCGCGTGACCGCCCTCCGACCCCACGCCCCCCACGTACCGTCTCCCCCACCGATCCAGGCACCCGCACCGAGCCGCTCCATCCCCTCCTCCCGGCCCATCAGGAGTCCGCTCATGACGACAACGGAACAACCACCGTCCGAGCACGGCCACGACGACGCCGAACTCGCCGAGTTCGGCTACAGACCCGAACTCAAGCGCACCCTCGGCAACTTCCACACCTTCGCCGCCGGGATCAGCTACATCTCCATCCTGACCGGCACCTTCCAGCTCTTCTACTTCGGCTACGGCAGCGGCGGCCCCGCCTACTGGTGGTCGTGGCCGATGGTCTTCGTCGGCCAGTTCATGGTCGCCCTGTGCTTCGCCGAGCTGGCCGCCCGCTATCCCGTGGCGGGGTCGGTCTACAACTGGTCGAAGAAAGTGGGCAATCCGCACCTGGGCTGGCTCGCCGGCTGGATGATGCTGATCGCCTCGATCGTGTCGATCTCGGCCGTCGCCCTCGCCTACCAGCTGACGCTTCCGCAGATCTCGTCCGCGTTCCAGTTCGTCGGGGACGGCACCGGCAAGTACGACGTGGCGACGAACGCGGTCGTCCTCGCGACCGTGCTGATCCTGTTCACGACCCTGGTGAACGCCTTCGGCGTCAAGCTGATGGCCACCATCAACAGTGCGGGCGTGCTCATCGAGCTGGTCGCCACCGTCGTCCTCATCGTGCTGTTCGCCGTCCACATCACGCGGGGACCGCAGGTCGTCACCGACACCCAGGGCACCGGAACCGCGCACTCGGCAGGCTACCTGGGGGCGTTCATGGTCGCCTCACTGGCCTCCGCGTACGTCATGTACGGCTTCGACACGGCCGCCTCGCTGGGCGAGGAGTCCCTGGACCCGTCCCGGAACGCGCCGCGCGCGATTATCCGCGCCATCGTCGCCTCGTTCATCCTCGGCGGACTGGTGCTGCTGCTCGCGCTGATGAGCGTCTCCAGCCTGAAGGGCGACAAACTGTCCACGGACGGCCTGCAGTTCATCGTGCTCGACGTGCTCGGTCCGACGGCCGGCAAGGCGATGCTGTGGTGCGTGCTGATCGCGGTGACCGTCTGCGCGCTGGCCGTGCACACGGCGGCGATCCGGCTCGCCTTCGCGATGTCCCGTGACAACAACCTGCCGGCGTCCTCGCTGATGGCGAAGGTCAGCCCGCGCTTCAAGACCCCGGTGCTGCCCGCGGTGATCATCGGTGTCCTCGCCGTGGCGATCCTCGTCGTCAACATCCGCCAGCCGCAGATCTTCACCGTCGTCACCAGCATCGGCATCATCATGATCTACCTCGCCTACCTCGGCGTCACCGGACCGATGCTGGTGGCCCGGCTGCGCGGGAAGTGGCAGCCCGCGGGCGACGGCAAGTTCTCGCTGGGCCGCTGGGGGCTGCTCGTCAACCTCGTTGCCGTGGTGTGGGGCGCGGCGATGACGGTCAACCTGATCTGGCCGCGCGCCGAGGTCTACAACGCGGCTGCCCCGTTCCACTGGTACCTGCGGTGGGGCGCGGTCCTGTTCGTCGCGGTGATCGCCGGCGGCGGCTTCGCCTACTACTGGTTCGTGCAGCGGCACAGGACCGGCGTACTCGCCGAGCACCGGCTGGACGACCCGGCCGCGCCGCCCGCGCCGCTGGGCGCCCCGGCGACCGACTGAAGGAGGTCAACAGCTCATGGACATCGATGAGTTCGACTATGTCGTGGTCGGCGGGGGCACCGCCGGCAACGTCGTCGCGGCCAGACTCTCGGAGGACCCGTCCGTCACGGTGTGCGTGCTGGAGGCGGGCCCGAGCGACGTCGGTGACGACGACGTGCTCAAACTGGAGCGCTGGATGGGCCTGCTGGAGTCCGGCTACGACTGGGACTACCCGGTCGAGCCGCAGGCCAGCGGCAACAGCTTCATGCGGCACGCCCGCGCCCGCGTGCTGGGCGGCTGTTCCTCGCACAACTCCTGCATCGCCTTCTGGGCACCGGCCGAGGACCTCGACGGCTGGGCCGCGTCCGGTTGTACGGGCTGGAGCGCCGCCGACCTCTTCCCGCTGTACCGGCGGCTGGAGAACAACGACGCTCCCGGCGACCACCACGGCCGCACCGGGCCGGTGAAGCTGCGCACGCTCAAGAGCGACGACCCGTGCGGCACGGCCCTGCTGGAGGCGTGCGCGCAGGCCGGCATCCCGACCACGCCCTTCAACACGGGCCGGACGGTGGTGCGCGGGGCCAACTGGTTCCAGATCAACTCCGACGAGAACAACATCCGCCAGTCGTCCTCGGTGGCGTACCTGCACCCGGTCCTCGGCAAGCGGCCGAACCTGGAGGTACGGACGGGGGTGCGGGCCAAGAGGCTCGTGCTCGACGGCCGGCGCTGCGTGGGCGCCGAGTACCTGGACCCGGACCTGATCCACACCCGGACCGTACGGGCCCGGCGTGAGGTCGTCGTGTCCTGCGGCGCGATCGACTCACCGAAACTGCTGATGCTCTCCGGCATCGGACCGGCCGCGCACCTGCGCGAGACCGGCGTCGAGGTCGTGGTCGACTCGGCGGGCGTCGGCGAGAACCTCCAGGACCACCCCGAGGGCGTCATCATGTGGGACGCCGCGCAGCCCATGACCACCACCTCCAGCCAGTGGTGGGAGGCGGGCATCTTCTACGACACCGAACCGGGCCTGGACCGGCCCGACCTGATGTTCCACTACGGCTCGGTGCCCTTCGACATGAACACCGCCCGGCACGGTTACCCCACCTCCGAGAACGCGTTCTGCCTCACGCCGAACGTGACGGGCGCCAAGTCCCGTGGGACGGTCCGGCTGCGCACCCGGGACTACCGGGACAAGCCGATGGTCGACCCGCGGTACTTCACGCACGAACACGACGTACGGGTGATGACCTTCGGGCTGAGGCTGGCCCGCGAGATCGCCTCGCAGCCGGCGCTGAGCGGCTGGGCGGGCGCCGAACTGGCCCCGGGGCCGGACGTGCGCACCGACGACGAACTCCTCGACTACATCCACAAGACCCACAACACCGTCTACCACCCGTCCTGCACCGTGAGGATGGGCGCCGACGACGACACCTCGGCCCCGCTCGACGCGCGGCTGCGGGTCAAGGGGGTCGAGGGGCTGCGGGTCGCGGACGGCTCGGTGATGCCGGACCTCGTCGCCGTCAACCCGTGCATCACGACGATGATGATCGGCGAGAAGTGCGCGGACCTGCTGAAGGAGGACGCCTGATCAGGTCGTGGTCGCCGCGGGCCGCCTGAACATCCGTGTCGCCGTGATCTCGCTGTGCACCGCTTCGCCCTCTCCGGCCGGGACCTGCTGGGGCAGTCCCGGCCGGAGGTGTTCCTCCACGCTGATGTACTTCAGCCCGGCCCGCAGGTCGGCGTCGTTGCGCAGCCGGATGACGAGCGGGAACTCGGCGAGCGCCGTCGTGTCGAACAGGCCGGTGGTGTAGAGGAGTTGCACGCCGAGCGCGTCGGACACGGCCCGCTGGAGCTCCAGCAGGTAGGTGGCGTTGGCGCGCCCGATGGGGTTGTCGAGGAACAGCGTGCCGGCGTGCCGGTGCTTGTCGTGGCCCCGGTCGTTGCTGCGGAGGGCGGCCATCGTGCAGTACAGGGCGATGGCCGCGGTGAGCAGCTGCCCGCCCGAGAACACGTCGCCCATCTGCCCGACGGGGACCCGCTCGGCGCGCAGCACCGCGTCCGGCTTGAGGATCTCCACGGCGATGCCCTTGGGCATGAGGGCGGCGCCGACCCCGCGCAGCAGCAGGGACATGCCGTCGCGCCGCAGGTCGGAGTTCTTCCTGACGGCCGCCCGGGTGGCCTCGTCGATGACTTCGCCGAGCCGCTCGGTGAGGACGGCCTGATCGGGCTCCTCGAAGCGGATGCGCAGGAACTCCTGCCCGGACCACTCGCCGAGGCCCTCGGGCAGACGGGACAGCCGCTGGGCGGAGCGCAGGGTGGCGAGGGCCGACTCGACCAGCCCCCGCAGCCGGTCCACGATCGAGTCCCGGTTGCGCTCCAGCTGGGCCAGCTCGTCGGTGAGGACGCGGAGACGGGGCGCGAAGGCGTCGGCCCACTTGCGGGCGTGCTCGGGCAGCGCCGACGCCGGCAGCTCGCGGATCTGCTGTCGCGCGGGGGTGCGGACCTGTTCGTAGCGCGTGGAGTTGGCGTGCCGGACGAGGGTGTCGCTCGCCTCGCGCACGGCGGACTCGGCGGCGGACAGGTCGGCGGCGCAGCCGCGCAGGGAGCGGCGGGTCTCTGCGGCGGCCTGCCGGGCCTCCTCGGGGCTGCCGGGGTAGGGCTCGGTCTCCTCCTGCTCCTCCTCGGCGGTGTGCTCGCGCAGCAGGTCGCGGAGCATCGCGGCGATCTCGTCGAAGCCGCCGGCGGCGTCCTCGGCGGCGCGGTGGGCGTCGAGGAGTTCCGCGTGCGTCTCCCTGGCAGCGCTCAACGCCTCGGTGCGGGAGGCGAGTTCGGTGCTCGCGGTGCGCAGCAGGGCCTGGGCGTGTTCGGCGTCGCGCGGGAGCATGTCCTCCGGCAGCCCGGTGTGCGCCGCGCCGTCCTCGGGGGCGTGCCGTTCGGCTTCGGCGCGCAGCCGGCCGAGCTGCTCGCTGGCGGCGGACATCCGGGTCTCCAGGAGCTGGACCAGTTCGTCGGCTCGGGCCGCGGCGGCCTGCCGCGACGGTCCGTCCGAGCCGTCGGTCGACTCCAGGAGCTGTCCGGCGCGGGTGCGGACCTTGTTGCTGAGCCGGTCGAGTTCGGCGCGCGCCGCGCTCTCGTCGCTCTCGGCCCGGGCCTGCTCGGCCCGCAGGTCGGCGCCGACGCCGACCTTCTCGTACACCTGGGAGGCGGCCCGGTAGGCCTCGCGGAGGGCAGGCAGCGACGACTTCGCGGCAGCCTCCGCGTCCTCGGGGACGTCGTCGGGGGCGCCGGCGATCTCCGAGCGTTCGGCGCGCAGGGCGCGGGCGGTCCGGCGGGCGTCGTCGCCGGCGCGCTGGGCGGCCCGCCGGTCCTCGTCGGCGGCCCGGGCCCGCTCCAGACAGGCCTGGGCGCGGGCCTCCGACTCGGCGGCGTCGTCGGCCAGTTCCCGCAGTTTGACCTGCCAGCCGGCCCGTTCACGCAGCCGGAAGGCGAGGCCGGCGAGGGCGTCGGCGGCGCGCCGGGCCTTCTGCGCGGCCTCCTGGCGTTCGTCGCGTACCTGGGCGGCCTCGGCCGCCGCCTCGTCGGCCTCGGTCCGCACGGTTCGTGCCTCGACCAGCTCGGCCTCGGCCTCCTCGGCGAACGCACGGGTCTCCCCGGCGGCCTGCGCGAGTTCCACGAGCCGGCCCGCGGGGCAGCCGGTGCGCCAGGACGACAGGCGCGCCGCCAGCTCACGGTCCTTGCCGAGGCGGGCCGCCAGCGCCCGGATCTCCTCGTCCCGGGCGCCGGCCCGCGCGCGCAGTGCCTGCCGTTCCTCGTCGGCGGCGTGCTCGTCGTGCATGGCCGGGTTCGGCGGTACGAGGAACACGTCGGCGTGGCGGCCGTCGTGGGCGTCGGGACCGGGCGTGGGGGCGAGCAGGGCGGCCGCGGTGCCGACCGCCACGGCGGAGCGGGGCAGCAGCGCGGCGTCGGTCAGCGCCTCCCGCGCCCGCGCGTGCGTGTCGGGGTCGGTGATGATCACGCCGTCGACCAGTTCCGGCCGGGCGGCCAGCACGCGGGCGTGGTCGACGGGGTCGACGGCCTGTGCGAGATAGCGCCAGCCGGGCAGCGCGGGGATGCCGCGTTCACCGAGGAACTCCACGGTGGCCAGCACGTCGGGGCCGGGCGGCAGCAGCCCGCCGTCGCCGAGCGCGCTGAGGATGCGGGCGTCGTCGGCGGCGGCGGTGCGCAGCTCGAAGAGCTGCCGTTCGGCCCGGGCGACGGAGTCGTCGAGCAGTTCGCGCAGTTCGTCGGCGAAGCGGTCCAGGTCCTCGGGACCGAGTGAGCCGCTCTCTGTCCGGGCGGGCGGGATCGCGCCGGCGCCCGGGGAGGCGGCGGGCCCGTCGGCCCCCGCGCGCGGTGCGGGCACGGCGCCGCGCCCTGCGCCGGCGAAGGCGCCGGGCAGGCTCAGCAGTTCCGCGAGGCGCTCCTCCGCCGCGAGGCCCTCGGCGAGGCGGCGCTCGGCGTCGTAGGAGCGCTCCGCGGCGGCCGCCGCGTCCGCCGCGCGGGCCGCCGTCAGCTCCGCGCGGGACTCGGTCGCGGCGGCCTCCCTGGCGTGCTCGGACGTCCGTCGCGACGCCTCGCGCGCGGTGTCCCAGGCGGCCACGGCGGTCTTCTCGGCGTCGCTGGCGGCGAGCGCGGCCCGCGCGGGGTCGGCGTCGGGCGCGCTGTCGTCGAGCCAGCCCGCCCGCACGGCCTCGGCGGTCTCCTGCTCGACCTCGGTGAGGCGCTGGCGCAGGTGTCCGGCCTCGCTGCGGGCGCGCTGCGCCTCCGTGGCGGCGGAGGTGGCGTCCCGGTGGGCGGTCTCGCTGACCTCCTGGAGCGCGGCGGACCGCTCCTCGCCCTCGTTGGCGAGGGTCTCGGCGCTGTCCGCGGCCGCGTGCAGCGCGCGTACGAGATCCACGGCGGCCCGGGAGCGCGCGGCGAGCGCGGGGGCCGCGTCCCGTTCGGCTTCCTGGATGGCGGCGGCCACGCGGGCGACGCGGTCGGCGGCTGCGCGGTGACGCAGCACCACCTCGGCGGCCTGCCAGGCGGAGTGCAGGGTGCGCGCGTCGGCGAGTTCGCGCTTCAGCGCTGCGGCCGACCTCTCGGCCCCGGCCAGCGCCAAAGAGGCGTGCCGGTAGGCGAGTTCGGCGGCGATCAGGGCGCTGCGCGCGCGGCCTGTCTCGGCGTGCGTCACGGCGTACGCGGCGGCGGTCACCCGCTGGGCGAGGTCGCCCGACCGCAGGCGCTCCCGCGTGCCCCGCGCGGAGAGCCGGCGGGCCAGGGTCCGGGTGCGGCGTTCGGCCCCCGTGTGGATCTCGCGGGCGCGGGAGCGGGCCTCGGCGGCCTCGACGATCCGGCCGAGCAGGTCCACCGACCCGGCGGTGAAGTCCCGTTCGGCGATCAGCTCGGCGCGCCGGCCCAGCTTGTTGCCGAACCCGCTGACCAGGTCGGCCAGTCCGTCGGTGTCGCGGGTGTCGGTGACGGCGCGCAGCAGCAGGTCGGTGAAGTCGGAGTCCTTCTTGACCGCGAAGAGGCCGGCGGCCTCGCCCTCGTCGGCGTTCATCTCCCGCTGGTAGCGGAAGAGTTCGGGGTCGAGGCCGAGGTCGCCGAGGTGCTCGATCCACCGGTCGTGGACGTCCTCCCAGTGGACCTCCAGGTGCGGGTACGCCTTGCCCGCCTCGGTGATGGCGTCCCTGAAGCCCTTCATGGTGCGCCGGCGGCCCTGCGCGCCGGACTGGCCCTCGACGGGCGGCCGTACGGCGGTGGACTCGGCGACCGGCAGGTTGTCGAGGCTCAGTCCGGGACCGGGGCGGAAGGAGTACCAGGCCTCGGCGAACTTGCGCGGGTCGCTCGAGACCTGGCGCCCGCGCCACTCGCTGGCCTTGCCGACGACGACGCACTCGCCGGTCTGCACGTGCTGCCACTCCAGCGCCACGTGCCCGCAGTCGTCGGCGAGCAGGAACTTGCGCAGCACTCCGGAGCTGGCGCCGCCGAGCGTGTTGCGGTGGCCGGGCAGCATCACGGAGAAGATCAGCTTGAGCAGGACGGACTTTCCGCCGCCGTTCTCCAGGAAGAGCACGCCGGCGGGCGCTGGCCGCAGGGGCGGGCCGACGGGCTCGTCCGCGAAGAACTCCGCCTGGGTGGGCGCGGGGTCGGGCACGGGCGCGCCCACGCCCCGCAGGTCAAGCACGGTGTCGGCGTAGCGCGCACCGGCGGGACCGATCGAGTAGAGGCGGACCCGGGACAGCTCGTACATGGCGGACTCTCGTAAGTCTTCGGCAGGTCGGGGACGTGGGAGGGGCTGGGGCTCAGGTGGAGTGGAACGGGAGCCCGGCGTCGGCCACCAGGTCCAGGTCGTCGCTCTCCTCGGCGGGCAGCAGGGTCGGCGTGCCGTCGGTCACCGGGACGACGCCCAGTTCGAGGAGCTCGGCCATGGCGGCGGTGCCGGCCATGTCCCGCACCTGGAGCTGGTAGCGGGCTGTCGTGCGGTAGGTGCCGCCGTTCTCGTCGCCGGTGCGCTGGAGGAAGCCCGAGTCGGTGAGGAACACGGCCGCCTTGCCGACGATACCGGTCGTCGAACCGGCCAGGCGGCGCGCGTCCTTGGTGGCGCCGGTGGCGCTGCGTCTCGCCCAGATCCGCCAGGCGGCCTCCAGGCCGGGGGCGTCGGTGGCGGGGTCGGTGATCTCGCCCACCGCCTCGGCGCGCTCCTCCAGCCGACGGCAGGCCTGGCGCACGAACGCGTCGACGCCGTTGACGGTGACCCGCCCGATGTAACCGTCGTCGGCGAGGTCCTCCGGGCGCGGGAACGCCATGGCGGCTACGGCGAGGTGTGCCAGCCCGTGCAGGAAGCGGTCGGCCGAGTCGGCGGACGTGCGCCGCGCGTAGTCGCCCATGCGGACGGCGAACACCGAGTCCTCGGCCGCGGTCACCGCCATCCCCGCGCGCGGGGACACCTCCAGGACGACCAGGCCGAGTCCGGCGGCCACCGCGTCGGCCAGGCGCGCGAACGGCGCCTCCTCGCGGTAGCGCCGCAGCAGGTCCTGGTACTCCTGGTCGCGCGCCGGCTGGAGCTTGGGCTGGAGACCGAAGGCGACGAGCCGCGCCGCGTCGGCGGCGTCGGCGGGGGTGACGGCGGCACCCGCCTGCGCGGCGACGGCCTCCGGCTCGCTCCGGTCGACGTGCTCGCTCACGACGGGGACTCCTCGGGGTGGTGGGGGACGGCTGGCGGGACGACTTGTCGACGATCCCGGGGGTGGGGATGGGCACGGGGTCTGCGCGACGGGGCCGCGGGGGCGGCGAGCGCCGCACGGGCGGGAGCGGCCGGGCGGGCGGGGGCGGCCGGGCCCGCTCTGTGGAGAGCAGCCACACCCGCTCTGTGGAGAGCAGCCACGCCCGCTCTGTGGGGGACGCCCGCGCCTACCTTGTGGGGAGCGTCTGCGTCGGCCCTGCGGGGAGCCGCGGCGGCGGCTGCGTGGCGGGCCGCCGCGAGCGTTCCGCAGGGAGGCGCCGCAGGCGTTTTGTGGCGGTGCGGGGACATCGGTCCGGAGGCGTGCGGGGGCCGGGGCAGGCGCATCAGGCGGCCTCCGTCCGGTCCGCCGCCATTCCCGCCGCGTCCAGCAGGGCCATGCCGACGATGAGGTCGGCGCCGCCGAACTCCGGGTCGTCCAGCTCGGTGCCGTCGTCCACGGCGAACAGCAGTTTGCGCTCGCCCTGCCGGTAGGCGGTGCCCACCGGCGGACTGGCCGCGTGCACCGCCAGCAGGGCGACGAGGTAGGGCAGTTCGGGGTCCTGGCGACGGGCCTCGGCCAGCAGCCCGGACAGCCGGCGGGGGGCGTCGGCCGGCAGGTCGAGCAGCGCCGTGGCCGCCGCCAGCTGCTCCTCGCTGAACCGGCTGTCGTCCGGGGTGGCGACGAGGTCCGGCTCGGGCATCTCCGCGCCGAGGTGCTCCCGCTCGACGGGAGGCGTCAGGAGGATGTCGACGAGGTCGCCGACCCGCACGGAGACCGGGGTCCGCAGGCCGGTGCCGTGCACGAAGAACGCGTCGGTGACGCGGACCGCCTCCCGCAGGGGCAGCGGCAGGACGGGCGCGAGGAGATGGCCGTACAGGTCGGTCCCCGAAGTGGTCAGGGGGGTGGCGAACGCCTGCCGGTCCTGCTCGGCGCGGAACAGCGGGCCCGCCTCCAGCAGCCGGGACTGGAGCTGGGTGTGACGCCGGATGCAGTCCTTGACGATGTCGACGAGCTCGGCCGCGCGCCGCTTCTGCTCGGGGTCCTCAGACTCGTCGCGGGCACGGCGGATGTTGGTGAGGATGGCGTTCTCGTGGCGGTAGCGGTCGGCGACGTGGTCGAGGGCCTCGGCGATCATGTCGGGCACCGAGTTGAGCCAGTCGACCGCGCGCACGTTGCGCCGGGTGGCGTCCAGGGCCCGGCGCAGCGTCTCGGAGTACTGCACGGTCCGGTAGCGGGCCTGTTCCGCGGCGAGCTGGGCGTCGGCGAGGCGGCCGCGGCTGATCAGCACCTCCAGCTTGACCTCGGCGGCGATCTGGGCGCTGGTGACGTCGGTGTCGAGGGCGCCCACGAGGACGTTGACCGCCTCGTCGGTGGTACGGAGGTACACGGTGCCGCCGGGGCCCGGCACCTCCTCGATCAGCTTGAAGTCGTAGTCGCGGCGCACATAGGTGCCGTCCGTCGCGAACGTGCCGTAGACGGCGCGGAATCCGCGGTCCACGCTGCCGACGTTGATCAGGTTCTCCAGCACCCAGCGGGCCACGCGCTCGTGCTCGGCCACGGGCCGGTGGGGGGCCTGGGCGGCGATGCGCGGGATGAGCCGGGCGACGATCTGGTCGTGGTCGGCTCCGGTGTCGAAGTCCATGTTCAGGGTGACCAGGTCGATGGCGGACAGGGCGACCTCCGCCATGCCGTACACGGAGTACTCACCGGCGAGGTTGGCCTTGCGGGCATCGAGGTCGTGCAGCGGCGCGGTGCAGGCGAGCGCGCGCAGCCGCCGCGCCAGTCCCTCGTCGGCGGCCGGGCCCGGTGCGGGGCGCGGCCCCGCGCTGAGCTGGGGCGGAACGCTGTCCGTCGATGCAGGCGAAGTCACGGTGCACAGACTAGGTCCTCGGTCTGACAACGACCCAAACGGCGCAGATGCCCTCCGGGGCGGCGCCGGTCACAGGGGTGCGGTGGCTCGGCCGAGCGGCTTGCCGCCCCTGCCGCCGTGCGTCGTCCGCCGTGCGTCGTCCGCGGCACGTCGGTGGCCGGTCGCGCAGTTCCCCGCGCCCCTTCACGGCACTGCCGCCGCCCAGGCCCCGATGTGCCGTCCGTCGCCCGCAGCACATCCGTGGCCGGTCGCACAGTTCCCCGCGCCCCTTCACGGCACTGCCGAGCACTCCGCCGAGCCCGCCCGCCCGATGGCGCCGTCCGTCGCCCGCAGCACGCCCGTGGCCGGTCGCGCAGTTCCCCGCGCCCCTTCACGGCACTGCGGCCGCCCAGGCCCCGATGTGCCGTCCGTCGCCCGCAGCACATCCGTGGCCGGTCGCGCAGTTCCCCGCCCCCCTTCACGGCACTGCCGAGCACTCCGCCGAGCCCGCCCGCCCGATGGCGCCGTCCGTCGCCCGCAGCACGCCCGTGGCCGGTCGCGCAGTTCCCCGCGCCCCTTCACGGCACTGCGGCCGCCCAGGCCCCGATGTGCCGTCCGTCGCCCGCAGCACATCCGTGGCCGGTCGCGCAGTTCCCCGCCCCCCTTCACGGCACTGCCGAGCACTCCGCCGAGCCCGCCCGATGGCGCCGTCCGTCGCCCGCAGCACGTCCGTGGCCGGTCGCGCAGTTCCCCGCCCCCCTCGCGGCGTGCCCCTCCCCCGCGCCCGTCCACGCCATGCGTCGTCCTGTCAGTTCTCCTCGCCGACCCGGCGGCGGTAGACCTCGACCACGCGTTCCAGGGAGTCGGCGAGGTAGACGGCGAGCAGGTGCTCGGCCTCGTCCTTGTCCCCCGCCTGGAGTGCCGTGAGGATCTGCTGGTTGCGTGCGAGATAGGGCTCGTGCAGTCGGCGCGGGTCGTCCACCACGTGGAAGGCGAGGCGCAGTTCGGCGAAGACACTGCGCATCAGTTCGTCGGTGCGGTCGCTCGCCGCGAGGGCGACGAGCTCCCGGTGGAAGTGGATGTTGGCCGTGCCCAGCTCTTTCCAGTCACCTTCACGTGCCGCCCGCTGCCCCTCCGCGACGGCGTCGGCAAGGCCGTCGAGGCCGTACGGCGGCTCTCCGAGCCCGCGCACCACGGCGCACTCGACGAGGCCGCGGGTGCGGTAGATGTCCTCGACGTCCTCGACGCTCAGAACCCGGACGAAGACGCCCCGGTTGAGCTCGTGGACCAGCAGCCTCTCGTGCGTGAGCAGCCGGAACGCCTCGCGCAGGGTGTTGCGGGAGACGCCGAGCGCGCCGCCGATGCTGTCCTCCGACAGCCGGGTGCCGGGCGGGAAGTAGCCCTCGGCGATACGGCTTCTGAGGATGTCCGCGACCCGTTCGGCGGTGCTGGTACGGCCCAACAGGGCACGGTCGTCGGCCAGTCCGGTCAGCTGCTCTGCCATGCCCGGAATTCAAGCGCAGATACAGGAACGAAACAACACGGGTATTGAAGGATCGTTCAACGATCCTCTACCTTGTTGCCACGGCGCCGTTCCGCACCCACGGCGCCCGGTCCTCCCCGCACGGCACGGCTCGGTCCCACGCACTCTCCGTCCTCCCTCTGCGAGGTGCCCCATGAGTACGACCCCTCCGCCACAGGCCCTGACCACCGACCCCGGCGCCGCCGACGCGACCGGCGTCCACACCGACGACGGCGCGCTGGGCTGGCTGCGCGCCCTCGGTCCGCGCGGCCGCCGGGCCTTCGCCGGCGCCTTCGGCGGCTACGCCCTCGACTCCTACGACTACTTCACGCTGCCGCTCAGCATGGTGGCGCTGGCCTCGTACTTCGGCCTGGACAGCGGCCAGACCGGTCTCTTCACCACCGTCACGCTGGTGGTCTCCGCGGTCGGCGGCGCCCTCGCGGGCGTGTTCGCGGACCGGGTCGGCCGGGTGCGGGCGCTGATGATCACCGTCGTCACCTACGCGGTGTTCACCGTCGCCTGCGGTTTCGCGCCCAACTACGAGACGCTGCTGGTGTTCCGGGCCCTGCAGGGGCTGGGCTTCGGCGGCGAGTGGGCGGTCGGGGCGATCCTGGTCGCCGAGTACGCGAGCGCCCGCCACCGCGGTCGTACCCTCGGCGCGGTCCAGAGTTCGTGGGCCGTGGGCTGGGCACTGGCCGCCGTGGTCTACACACTGGTCTTCTCCTTCCTCGGCGCCGACCTCGCCTGGCGGGTGATGTTCTGGACCGGCGCGCTGCCCGCGCTGCTCGTCATCTGGATGCGGCGCCGGGTGCACGACGCGCCCCAGGCGGCCGCCGCCCGCGAGAAGAGCGCCGAGAAGGGCTCGTTCGCGGCGATCTTCCGTCCGGGCACGCCGGAGGCGCCGGGCCTGCTGCGCACGACGGTCTTCGCCGGGTTGCTCTCCACCGGCGTCCAGGGCGGCTACTACACCCTCGCCACCTGGGTGCCCACGTACCTGAAGACCGAGCGTGACCTGTCGGTCGTCGGCACCGGCGGCTACCTCACGTTCCTGATCTCCGGCGCCTTCCTCGGCTACCTGACGGGCGGATACCTCACCGACCGGTTGGGGCGCAGGCGCAACATCTGGCTCTTCGCGCTGCTGTCGGCCGTCTGCATCCTGGCGTACGCGAACATCCCGAGCGGCGCCAACACCGTGCTGCTCGTGCTCGGCTTCCCGCTCGGGTTCTGCATGTCGGCGATCTTCAGCGGCTTCGGGTCGTATCTGAGCGAGCTGTACCCGACCGCGGTGCGCGGCACCGGGCAGGGCTTCACCTACAACACCGGCCGCGCGGTGGGTGCCGTCTTCCCCACGACGGTGGGGTTCCTCGCCGACAGCTGGGGCGTGGGCGGCGCGCTGGTGTTCGGCGCCATCGGTTACGCCATCGCCGCGCTGGCCCTGCTGGGCCTGCCGGAGACCGCAGGGAAGGAACTCACGTGAGCACGACCCAGGACCGTCCCGTCACCGCGCCTCGGGTGCGGCCGCCGTCCCCGGCCGGGGACCGCCCCCTGACCCTCGTCGACGCGCACGCGCACGCGTGGAGCCCCAGGGACGCCCGGACCCGCTTCCGCGCGGGCCTGGCGGGCCCCACCGCCGGGGTCGCGGCGGGCCACACCCAGGTCAACCTGATCTCGGTGCCCGCCGACTGGGCCTACGACATGCTGCTGTTCTGCCAGCGCAACCCCAAGCCCTGTCCGGTGCTCGACGTCACCGACGCCGGTTCCCCGACGACCGTCCTGGCCGACGGCGCCGACCTGCGCACCGATCTGCCGCGCTACCGCGTGTGGGAGAACGGCGAGCTGGTGGAGGAGCCGACCGACGTGCGCGCGCACTGGCGCGACGACCTGGTGTCGTTCCTGATCGGCTGCAGCTTCACCTTCGAATGGGCGCTGACCGGGGCGGGCGTCCCGATCCGGCACATCGAGCAGGGCCGCAACGTCCCGATGTACGTGACCGGCCGTCAGTGCCGCCCGGCGGGGCGGCTGCACGGCCCCATGGTGGTGTCCATGCGGCCGGTGCCGCCGCAGCACCTGGCGGCCGCCATCCGGGAGAGCAGCCTGCTTCCGGCGGTGCACGGCAGCCCCGTGCACTGCGGCGACCCCTCGGCTCTGGGCATCCACGACCTCGGGCGCCCCGACTTCGGCGACCCGGTGGAGTCCGAGCCGGACGACATCCCGGTGTTCTGGGCCTGCGGGGTGACCCCGCAGGCCGCGGTGATGGCCTCGCGTCCGCCGTTCGCCATCACCCACGCCCCCGGGCAGATGTTCCTCACCGACGCCCGCGACGAGCAGTACCGCGTCGCCTGAGCAGGAGACACTGGAACCATGACCCCGATCGATCTCAACGCGGACCTCGGCGAGGGCTTCGGCCGCTGGCGGCTGACCGACGACGAGGGCCTGCTGTCCGTCGTCACCAGCGCCAACGTGGCCTGCGGATTCCACGCCGGGGACCCGGTGACCATGCGCCGGGTGTGCGAGCGGGCGGCCGAGCGGGGGGTCCGGATCGGCGCCCAGGTCTCCTACCGGGACCTGGCGGGCTTCGGCCGCCGCGCGATGGACGTGCCGTCCGCCGAGCTGGCGGCCGAGGTGGCCTACCAGATCGGCGCCCTCCAGGTCTTCGCGCGGGCGGCGGGCACCCGCGTGTCCTACGTCAAACCGCACGGCGCGCTCTACAACCGCGCCGTGCACGACGCCGAGCAGGCCGGCGCGGTCGTCGACGGTGTGCTCCTCGCCGACGCCACGCTGCCGGTGCTGGGGCTGCCCGGCTCGCGGCTGCTGGAGCTGGCCGGGAAGGCGGGTCTGCCGGCAGTCCCGGAGGCGTTCGCCGACCGCGCGTACACCGCGGAGGGCACCCTCGTCCCGCGTGGCGAGGACGGCGCCGTCATCAGCGACCCGCAGACCGTGGTGCGGCGCTCGCTGGGACTGGCCCGCGACGGAGTGGTCGCCGCCCGTACGGGGGCGAGCGTGCCGGTCCGCGCGCGTTCCCTGTGCGTGCACGGGGACACGCCCGGCGCGGTGGAACTGGCCCGCCGGGTCCGGGAGCGGCTGGAGGAGTCGGGCGTCCGAGTGGAGGCCTTCGCGTGAAGGTGCTGCCGGTGGGTGAGAGCGCGCTGCTCGTCGAGGTGGCCTCGGGCGACGAGGCCGAGGCGCTGCACGCCGAGCTGCTGCGCCGTCGCGCGGAGGGCCTGCTGACCGCCCGGGAGATCGTCCCGGCGGCCCGCACGGTCCTCCTGGACGGCGTCGGCGACCCGGACCGTGTGGCGTCCGAACTGACCGCATCCACAGTGCCCCCCGCTCCCCCGCGCGCGCGGCGGGTCGTGGAGGTCCCGGTCCGCTACGACGGCCCCGACCTGGCCGACGTCGCCGCGCACTGGGGTGTGTCCGAGCGGGAGGCGGTCCGCATCCACGCGGACACCGAGTTCCACGTCGCCTTCTGCGGTTTCGCCCCCGGCTTCGGGTACCTCACCGGACTGCCCCCGCGCTACGACGTGCCGCGCCGTTCCACCCCGCGCACGGCCGTACCGGCCGGGTCGGTGGCCTTGGCGGGCCCCTACACCGGCGTGTACCCGCGCGCGTCGCCGGGCGGCTGGCAGCTGATCGGCACCACCGACGTCGTGCTGTGGGACACCGCGCGCGTGCCGGCCGCGCTGCTGTCGCCGGGCACGCGTGTCCGGTTCGTCCCGGTGGGGTCCTGATGACCGACCGCGCGCTCGCCGTCGTACGGGCCGGGGCGCTGACCACCGTGCAGGACCGCGGGCGTCCCGGACACGCCCACCTCGGGGTGCCACGCTCCGGGGCGCTGGACCCGCTCACGGCCGCGCTGGTGAACCGGCTGGCCGGCAATCCGCCCGAGGCGGCCGTCCTGGAGACCACACTCGACGGGTGCGCCCTGCGCCCCCGTTGCACGGTCACCGCGGCGGTCGGCGGGGCGCCCTGCCGGGTGACCGTGAACGGCCGTCCGGCCCCCTGGGGCGCACCGGTGCTCGTACCCGGCGGGGCGCTTCTCGAGGTCGGGCCGGCCCTCGCCGGAGTACGCGGCTATGTCGCGGTGTCCGGCGGCATCGCCGTCGAGCCGGTGCTCGGCAGCCGCTCCACGGACCTCCTCTCCGGCCTGGGGCCGCCCCCGCTGGCGGACGGCGCGGTCCTGCCGCTGGGGCCCGAGACCGGCCTCCACGCGCGCGTGGACGTGGCCCCGCAGCCGCGCCCCCCGGCGGAGCTCGTCCTGCATGTCACACCGGGCCCGCGCGAGGACTGGTTCACGCCACAGGCCCTACGGACCTTCACCACCCGCGCGTACCGCGTGTCCTCCGCGAGCAACCGCATCGGTCTGCGCACGGAGGGGCCCGCCCTGGAGCGGGCCCGGTCCGGTGAACTGCCCAGCGAGGGCATGGTGCTGGGCGCCGTACAGGTACCGCCCGACGGCCGGCCGGTCGTCTTCCTGGCCGACCACCCGACGACCGGTGGCTACCCGGTCATCGCCGTCGTCCGCGCCACCGACCTCCCAGCCACCGCCCAGGCCGCCCCCGGCACCCCGGTGCGCTTCGTCAGCGTCCACCGCCGCTGAACCCGGCAGCCGACCCACCGCGACGGCCAACCGCGCGACCACCCCACCACCGGCGGCCGCCCCGGTCATCGCCGTCGTCCGCGCCACCGACCTCCCAGCCACCGCCCAGGCCGCCCCCGGCACCCCGGTGCGCTTCGTCACCGCCCACCGCCGCTGAACCCGGCAGCCGACCCACCGCGACGGCCAACCGCATGACCGCCCGATCACCGGCGGACCCCGGTGATCGCCCTCATCCGTGCGACAGAAGCCACCCGACACCTCTGCACCTCTCAACGCCCCTTATGCCACGTCGGCCCGTTCCGTCGCCGTCAGGGCCGTGAGGGCCGCGGAGACCGCGGCGGAGGCGCGGAGGTCGAGCCGGGCGCTCGTGCCGCGCGCGCGGTGGCGCAGTTCGTCCGCGGCGAGCGTCAGGAGCTGGGGCAGCAGGTCGGTGCACCGCCGGGCCACCCAGCCCGTGCCCGCGGTGGCCAGCCACCACAGGCTCGCGGACCGGGTGGGCGCCGGGAACTCCGGCTCCGGGGAGGGCGCCGGCCCGGTCGCGACGCTCTCCCGGGCCAGCAACGCGTGAAAGCGGACCGCCAGTTGCCGGTGCCCCCGCTCCCCCGGATGCAGCCGGTCCGCGCTCCACATCGCGCGGTCGGTGATCCACGCGCCCTCGGAGGCGTGCAGGTGGACCGCCCCGTGGCGGTCGGACAGGGCGTGGACGACCGCGTTGACCGCCTGCTGCCGCCGGGCCAGTGGGCGGGCCAGCGCGCCGGGCAGACCCAGCGTCCCGCCCGGGTCGGGCAGACACGCCGTGAGCAGGACCGCGCCGAGGTCGGCACAGGCGGCGTACACGGTGTCGAGGCGGGCGGCGACGGCACGGATGTCGAAGGTGCAGCGGAGGGTGTCGTTGACGCCGATGATCACCGACACGACGTCCGGGCTCAGGGCGAGCGCGGCGGGCAGCTGCCGTTCCAGCACGTCAGGCGTCTGGGCGCCGCTCACCGCGAGGTTGGTGAACACGACGACCCGTCCGATCCCCCCGTCCGGCCCGGGTGCCGCGCCCTCGTCCGGCGTCGCGGCGAGCCCGTCCGCGAGCAGCGCGGCCCAGCCGCGCCACCCGTCTCCGACGGGGTCGCCCACGCCCTCGGTGAGCGAGTCACCGAGGGCGACGAAACGCCGCGGTCTCATCCGACACCCTCGGGCAGGAACGTACGGGTGGCGCCCGGCACCACCGCGTCGTGCGCGGCGAGGAACGCCCCGACCGACGTACGCCATCCGAAGCACTCCGCCCGCGCGCGTGCGGCCTCGCGCCGGGCCTCCTCCGGAAGCGCCAGCAGTTCCTCCACGGCGTCCGCGAAGGCGGCACCGTGGTCGGCGGCCGTGGCTCCGGCGGAGCCGATGACCTCCGACAGCGCGGACGAGGCGCTCGCCACCACGGGCGTGGCGCAGGCCATCGCCTCCAGCGCGGCGAGCCCGAACGTCTCGGCGGGTCCCGGCGCCAGACACACGTCGGCGGACGCCTGGAGCGCGCCGAGCAGCGCGCGGTCGCCGACGTGGCCGAGGAAGGTGACCGGCAGCCCGCGCTCGCGCGCCCGCTGTTCGAGCCGCGCGCGCAGCGGCCCGTCCCCGGCGACCACCAGCACCGCGCGTCGGCCGCGTCGCAGCAGCGCCTCCAGCGTGTCCAGCGCGGTGCCGGGCCGCTTCTCGACCGACAGCCGGGAGCACATCACGAGCAGTGCCTCGCCCCCGCGCGCGTGCCGGGCACGCAGCCCCGGGTCGCGCAGGTCCGGGTGCCGCTCCACGAGGTCGACGCCCAGGGGGGCCCGAACGACGTTGCGGGCCCCGATGCGCACGAACTCCCGCTCGGCGAACTCGGTGGTGCACACCACGCGCGCGTAGGTGTGGGCCGTACGGACGTTGAGGGCGTCGGCCGCACGCCGGGAGAGGTTCTCCGACAGGCCCCAGGTGCGCAGGACGCCGTCGGCCGTCTCGTGGGAGACCATCACGGCCGGGACGCGCGCCCGCCGCGCCCACTTGCCGGTCCACCGCAAGGTCGTCCGGTCGGAGACCTCCAGGCGGTCGGGCGCGAGTTCCTCCAGGAGCGCGGCGAGCCGCCGTCTGTCGGTGAGGACGCGGTAGCCGCCGGTACCGGGCAGCAGCGGGCCCGGCAGGGTGATGACCCGGCCCTGTTCGGTCTCCCGGTCACCGGCCCGCTCGCCGGGCACGACGAGCACCGGCTCGTGTCCCGCCGCCCTGAAGCCCTTGCCCAGCTCGCGCAGCGCGGTGCGCAGTCCGCCGGAGGAGGGCGCGACGAAGTTCGCCAGCCGTACGATCCGCAGCCCGGTCATGCCGCCACCACCGTCCCGCGCGAGGCGAGCACGTCGCCGTAGTGGCCGATGAGCTGGTCGCCGACGGCCGCCCAGGTGCGTCCCTCGACGGCCCCGCGCGCGGCGGTGCCGAAGGCGGCCCGCAGCGCCGGGTCGGCGCCCAGGGCGGCGACGGCGTCCCGTACGGCGCCGGCGTCGCGCGGCGGGACCAGCAGCCCGGTGCGGCCGTGGGCGACCAGGTCCAGCGGTCCGCCCGCGGCGGGCGCGACGACGGGCACGCCGCTCGCCATGGCCTCCTGCACGGTCTGGCAGAAGGTCTCGAAGGGGCCGGTGTGCACGAAGACGTCCAGGGAGGCGAAGATCCGGGCGAGATCGTCGCCGGTGCGCCGGCCCAGGAAGACCGCGCCGGGCAAGGCCTGGTCCAGGCTCGCCCGGCTCGGCCCGTCGCCCACGACGACGACCCGTACGCCGGGCAGGCCGCAGGCGCCGGCCAGCAGTTCGATCTGCTTCTCGGGTGCCAGGCGACCGACATAGCCGACGATCAGCTCACCGCCGGGGGCGAGTTCCCGGCGCAGTGCGCTGTCGCGCAGTTCGGGGCGGAAGCGGGCGGTGTCCACACCCCGCGCCCACAGCCGTACCCGGGGCACGCCGTGTGCCCGCAGGTCGAGCAGGGCCGGGCCGGACGGGGCGAGCGTCAGGTCGGCGGCCGCGTGGACGGAGCGTATGCGCCGCCAGGCGGCCGCCTCACCGGCGCCCACGTACGTGCGGGCGTAACCGGCGAGGTCGGTCTGGTAGACGGCCACGGCGGGAACGCCGAGCCGGGCGGCGGCCGCCATGCCGCGGACGCCGAGGACGAACGGGCCGGCCAGGTGGACGAGTTCGGCGCGGTGTTCGGTGATGGCCGCGGCGACGCGTCGGCTGGGGAGGGCGACGCGGACCTGGGGGTAGCCCGGGAGCGGTAGGGAGGGGACACGGACGACCGGACACGGCGCCGAGGCGTCGGGCCCGCTGCCGGCGGCGGTGGCCGGTGCGACGACGAGGGGAAGGTGACCGCGGTCCACGAGGTGTCGGGCGGTCTGGAGCGCGCAGTGGGCCACGCCGTTCACGTCGGGGGGAAAGGACTCGGTCACGATGACGACACGCATACCCGTGTTGTCGCCGGGCTGGACGTGGCCGCGTCAACGTGGATCTGTCCGGGCGAGGAACGGTCCATGAGCGTTGCGCTGCGCACCCGGGCAGGTCGGGTCGCGTCCACGCCCGCCTGCCCCGGGGGTCATGTCCCGTTCACACGGCGGGTGCGTCGGGGCCGATCCGGCTGCGTACGGCCGTCTGGACCTCGGCCTCCTCGGCGGGGTCGGCGGCGAGCCTGCGCAGGCGCTCCACGACCCGGGCGTCACCGGTCTCGGCGTGCCGGGCGGCGATCTCGCGGGTCGTCTCCTCGCAGTCCCAGAGACACTCGACGGCGAATCCGGTGGCGTAGGACGGGTCGGTGGCGGCCAGCGCGCGGGCGGCGCGGCCGCGCAGATGGGAGGACGCGGTCTCCCGGTAGACGTGCCGCAGGACGGGGGCGGCGCAGGCGATGCCGAGCCGTCCGGCGCCGTCGACGAGGGTCCACAGCGTGGGCGCGTCGGGCCCCTCGCCCCGTACGGCCTCCCGGAGTGCGGCGAGGACCAGGTCGCTGTCCTGCGCTCCGCCCCGGCAGGCGAGCATCCGGCCGGCGGCGGCGCCGAGCGGGTCGGGCCGCCGGGCCCAGCCCCGGGCGCGATCGACGCCGGCGACGCTGCGCATCCGTTCGAAGGCGTCGACGGCGGCCTCCACGACGAGGGCGGAGCCGGTGGTCGCGGCGCGCTCGATCAGGCGGAGGGCGTCGGGGTCGTCGGTGTCGGCGAGGTAGCGCAGGGCGGTGCAGCGGGCGCCGTCGGTGCCCTCCTCGGCGGCGCGGACGATCGCGGGGCGGTCCTCGGGGCCGGCGACGGCCGAGAGGCAGCGGGCGGCCGGGACGTGGAGCGCGGCGCCGCGTTCGATGCCCTGCTGGGCCCACTCGAAGACGGCCTGCACGCTCCATCCGGGGCGTGGGCCGGCGGGGCGCATCTGGCGTTGCCAGCGGTCGAAGCAGCCGGCCTCGTGGGCGGCTCGCACCCGGCCGGCGACGGATTCGCGCGGATCCTCCGCCCACAGCCGCCAGGGCCGGGGTTCGAAGGCGTCGCGTACGGCGGCGGCGAGTTCCGCCTCGCCCTCGGCGTCGGTCGCGAAGCGCGCCAGGACGGGGGCCGCCAGGGCGCGCAGGCCGGCGTCGTCGTCGCGCAGGGCGAGCTCGTCCAGGGCCCAGGCCCAGTTGGAGCCGGAGGCGGCGTATCTGCGCAGCAGCGCGAGAGCGTCGAGCCTGCCGTACGAGGCGAGGTGGCCCAGGACGGCGAGGGCGAGTCCGGTGCGTGACTCCTCGGTGTCGAAGGTGTCCTCGACGTCGAAGAGGTGCGCCTCGATCTCGTCGAGTTCGCCGTTCAGGTCGAGGTAGAGACGGGCGTAATACAGGGAGCGGTTCTCCACCTGCCAGTCGTGGCGCGGGTCGAGCAGCACGCAGTGGTTCAGGGCCGCGAGCGCCTCGGCTCGCGGTGCGGTGAGCGCGTGCAGGGTGCCGTCGCCGCGGCCCCGCTGAAGCAGGCCGAGCAGCGTTCCGCTGGGCGCTATGACCGGATCGAACATGGGAAACAGCCTCACATCAAGCGTCGACGCAACCGGGGGACGTGCATTACCTGGCCGCGTGACAACACGTCGGGGCGCCCGCCGTTTCCTGCTTGCTGTAGACCATTTTCCTCTGCCTCTCGTCGGTGGCCCATGCGGGCCGCGTCACGGTCCGCGCGGTGCGGCGTCACCTGCCCGGCCATCGCGTCCGTGAATCACGAGGTCATGATGACTCGGCAGTTCGTCCCGCCGCGACCGAAATTTCGGCGGCTGGACACCGCCTCCCCCGTTTCTTGAGTTTTCCCTGGTCAGGACGGCCGGGTCAGCTCACACCGAACAGTTCGAGCAGGTCCGCCTTCGCGAACATGCGGGCCGTGTCGACGGCCGAGGGGGTGCCCGCGGCCGGGTCGGCGCCGGCCTCGATCAGGGCCTTGATGACCTCGGTCTCACCCTTGAAGACGGCTCCCGCGAGCGGGGTCTGGCCGCGGTCGTTGATCCGGTCGGCGTCGGCGCCCCGGGCGAGGAGGGCGCGCACCGCCTCGGCGTGGCCGTGGTAGGCGGCGAGCATCACGAGGCTGTCCCCGCGGTCGTTGGTGAGGTCGGCCGGCACGCCCGCGTCGACGTACGCCACGAGCGCCTCCGTCCGTCCCTGACGGGCCAGGTCGAAGATCTTGGTCGCGAGCTCCACGACCTCGGGGTCGGGGGCTTGGGTCATCAGCCGGACCGCCTCTCGTCACAACCGTTCGGGTGAAGCGCCAGCGTACTGGCTTCCGGCGTACATGGCCGGACATGTCCCCGGCAAGGATCACGGGGCCCCGTCCACCGCAACGGCCCTGGTCACAGGGGTACCAGGGCTCTGCCACCCGAGTGAAATCAGCCGTAATTCACCCACTTGCACCTTTTATCGTATGGATACATCCTGTGATCCTGGAAGTACTCATGGTGACTGTCCCCGCGAACCAGGAGAACGCAAATGATCCTGTCCATCTCAGGTGTCGTCCTGCTCGGCATCATCGTCTTCCTCTTCTTCCGCAAGGACGGCCTGAAGGCCTCGCACGCCATGGTCTCGGCCCTGTTCGGGTTCTACCTGGCGAGCACCGCCATCGCGCCGAGCATCAAGGCCGGCGGCGAGAGCCTGGCGAGCCTCCTCGGCGGAATCAAGTTCTGACGCCCCCACCGTCCGTACGTACCGTCAGGAGACAGCTGTGGCCCGGCGCCCCCTTCCCCGCATCCTGAGCACAGGCAGCGCGCAGATCGCCCGGAGCCGGGAGCTGGCCCGGACGGCGGCGGACAGCGCCACCGACGTCCTGCACCCGCTGATCACGGTCACCCGGGGTCTGCGCCGACTGGCATCCGCCGGACGGCGCAGATGGGCCGACACACCCAAGGACAGGCGGGGGCCACTGCTCTTCCTGGTGGCCTCCGTGGTCCTGGTCGTGGCCCTCGCGCCGTACGGTCCGCTGCTCGCCGCCATCACCCTGATGGCGGCGGCGGCCTGGCACGGCCGCGACCGCGAGCCGTCGAAGCCCGAGGGACCGGACGAGACGCAGATCCAGCGCCTCCAGTCGCTGTACGACGCCCTCGTCCCCTACTTCTCGGCCGCCGAGGACCCGGCCCCCCTGTACGCCCACGGCGGCGGATGGGAGGACGTCTTCCCCGTCCACGAGTTCGACGACTCGGGCCGCATCACCCGTTTGGAGATCCGCTACCCGGCGTACTTCACCGACGGCGAGGCGGAGTCCCGCGCCCGGATCGAGCAGTTGCTGCACGCCAAGTCGGGCCGCGGCCGCGAATACCACTTCGCGTGGGACGAGGAGGCCAACGAGCTCACCGTCACCGTCCTGCCTCCGCTGCCCACCGACATCGCCGCCCAGCGCTTCGTCACCGCACCCGGCGAGACGGTCCTCGGTTTCACCGATCCCACGGAGGTCCGGCGCACGCTCCCGCTCACCCACGGCGAGGAGCAGCGCGACGTCCCGCCCGTCGTGTGGCGCACGGGCATCCGCTCCACCGAACCCCACCTGCTGGTCATGGGCCAGCCCGGCAGCGGCACCTCGACCCTGCTGCGCTCCGTCGCCCTGCAGGCCCTGCGGTACGGCGACGTGGTCATCGTCGAGGGCGGCGGCAGCGGCGAGTACGCCTGCCTGACCGGCCGGGACGCCGTCCTGGCCGTCGAGTGCGGGCTGTCCGGCGCGCTGGCGAGCCTGGAGTGGGCCGCCCACGAGACGGAGCGCCGGCTCATCGCCGCGAACCGCGCCCGGCAGGCGGGCCACCCGCCGCCGGAGGACACCAAGCGGCCCCTGTGGATCCTCCTCGACCGGCCGAGCGCCTTCACCCACCTGGCCTCGACCGGCGGCCGCAACGACCCGCAGTCCCTGCTCCAGATCCCCCTGCGCCACGGCCGCGCGACGAACGTGACGGTCGTCGTGGCCGAACAGTTCGACAGCGCCGACGCCCTGAGCGACGCCGTACGGCAGCACACGCGCGCGCGGGTGGTCCTCGGCCCCGCCACGGCGGAGCAGGTGGAGGCGGTCCTGGGCGTGTCCCCGCCCACGACCCCGGTCCCGCACGTCCCGCCCGGCCGCGGCTACGCCCGGCTGGGCACGGGCCCGGTCCACCGTCTCCAGGTGCCGGCGACCCCCGACCCGTACGACGAGGCGACGAGCGACTCCGACCGGCAGGCGGTCCTGGCGCTCCTCCCGCCCCGCACGACCCCGGCGGACGGGGGACACCTGGTCGAACAGGCGCCGCAGCCGGAGTCCGGACCGGAAGAGGTCCCGGCGGACGCCGTGGCGACGGACGCCGCGGTCGCGGAACCCGCGTAGCCCCCCGAGGGCGGGGCGGCAGCCTCGGCGCCCCGCCCCCGCACGCGCCCCAGCGGGCCACCCACCCCACCCCGCACGCCCCACCGGGCAACTCACCTCTGCCTCGCCCGCCCCACCGGGCCACCCCGCCCCGCGGGCCCACCGGGCAACCCCGCCCGCACGACAACCGCAGGCGCCACGACCGTCCGGCGATCGCACCCCGGGCCGCCGTCCCCGTCCAGCGACCGCACCCCACTCCCGCGCACACCCACCGCGCCGCACCCGGATCACGCCCCGCGCAGCCACGAACGCCCCGCCGACCCTCGTCGGCGGGGCGTTCGTCGCTGCGCCGACCACGTCCCCGCGGCCGGCGCTCCCGGCGGCTCAGGCCACGAAGGTCCTGGGCGCCTCGCCGCCCCCGGCGCTTCCGCTCTCCACGAGCCGGGCCGCGGCGGCCAGTCGCACCGCGGCCTCCTCCGCGACCGCGCCGCCGACGGTGAACGGCAGCCTCACGTACCCCTCGAACGCCCCGTCGACCCCGAACCGGGGCCCGGACGGCACCCGCACCCCCACCCGCTCGCCCACCTCGGCGAGCCGGGACCCGGACAGGCCCCCGGTCCGCACCCACAGCGTGAGACCGCCCCGGGGGACCTCGAACTCCCACTCGGGCAGCTCCCGCCGCACCGCGGCCACGAGCGCCTCCCGGTTCTCCCGCGCCTGGGACCGTCGTACCTCCACGGCCTGTTCCCAGCCGCCGGTGCTGAACAGCCAGTTCACCGCGAGCTGCTCCACCACGGGCGTGCCCAGGTCGGCGTACGCGCGCGCGGCGACCAGGCTGCGGATCACGTCCGGTGCCGCCCGCACCCATCCGATGCGCATCCCCGCCCAGAACGCCTTGCTGGCCGACCCGACGGTGACGACCGTGGACCCGGCCGCGTCGTAGGCGCAGACGGGCCGCGGCATCTCGACCCCGGCGTCCAGCCACAGTTCGCTCATCGTCTCGTCGGCGACCAGCACGGTCCCGGCCGACCGGGCCGCCTCGACCAGCCCGCGCCGCTGGTCGTCGCCGGCGAGCGCTCCGGTGGGGTTGTGGAAGTCGGCGACGACGTACGCGAGGCGGGGCGCGGAGTCGCGGAGCACCTGCCGCCAGCGGTCCAGGTCCCAGCCGGTCAGCCCCTCGGCCATCGCGACGGGCACCAGACGGGCGCCGGCCTCCCGCATCAGCTGGAGGATGTTGGCGTACGAGGGCGACTCGACGGCGATGCGCTCGCCCCGGCCCGCGAACAGATGACAGATGGCGTCGATCGCGCCCATCGCACCGGTCGTCACCATGATCTGCTCGGGCATGGTGGGGATCCCGCGCGCGGTGTACCGCTCGGCGATCATCGCGCGCAGGGCCGGCAGGCCGGCCGGATAGTCGCCGTGGGTGTGCGCGTACGGCGGCAGTTCCTCCAGCGCGCCCTGGACGGCGCGGGTCAGCCACGGCTCGGGCGCGGGCAGCGCCGCGCAGCCGAGGTCGATCATCGAGCCGAGCGCCTCGGGCGGCAGCGGTTCGAGTCCGCGCGCGGGCAGCGGGTTGCCGGCCGGTACGGCGGTCCAGCTGCCCGCGCCGCGCCGGGACTCCAGGAAGCCCTCGGCGCGCAGCGCCTCGTAGGCGGCGGCGACCGTGGTGCGGCTCACCGACAGCGCGAGCGCCAGCTCACGTTCGGCGGGCAGCCGGGCCCCCACCGGGACGCGTCCTTCGAGCACCAGCAGCCGGATGCCGTCGGCCAGCGCGCGATAGGCGGGCGGACGGCGCGTGCCGGGGCCGGCCGGGCGGTCCTGCTGCGAGCTGAGGAGCCGGGCCAGCTGGGCCGCCCCCACCGCCGATGTCCACTGCGCCATGGAAATCAGTCCACCTTCCCCGAATTGGCCATGGATAGCGTCTACTGCCAAGCCACAGGGTGTCATGCACCAGGCCACTGCCACCACAGGGGGACGACGTGTCCGCACAGAGCCGCACCGGACGGCGACTCATCCAGCTCTATCTGGGGCTCGCCCTCTACGGAGCCAGCTCGGCGCTGCTGGTGGACGCGGGCCTGGGGCTGGAGCCCTGGAACGTGCTGCACCAGGGGCTGGCCGAACTCACCGGCCTGACCATCGGCGTGGTGTCGATCATCGTGGGCGCGGCCGTGCTGCTGCTGTGGATCCCGCTGCGCCAGCGTCCGGGCCTCGGCACGGTCTCCAACGTGTTCGTGGTCGGCATCGCCATGGACGGCACCCTCGCCGCGCTCCCCGGCGCGCACGCACTGGCCGTGCGCGTGCCCCTGATGCTGGCCGGGATCCTGCTCAACGGCGTGGCGACGGGCCTCTACATCGCCGCCCGCTTCGGACCGGGGCCCCGGGACGGCCTGATGACGGGGCTGCACCGGCGCACCGGCCGCTCGATCCGGCTGATGCGCACGGCCGTCGAGGTGGCGGTCGTGGCGACCGGTTTCGCCCTGGGCGGCACCATCGGCGTCGGCACCGTCCTGTACGCGGTGTCGATCGGCCCGCTCGCCCAGCTCTTCCTGCGCGTGTTCGCCGCGCCCACGGCATCCGACGGCAGCACGGTGGTTGCCGCCGGGCCATCGCCGCGAGCCATACTGCGACCGTGACCACGCGGATACGCCACCCCTACCTCGACCATCCCGGCCCCATCCCCTTCGCCCACCGGGGCGGGGCGGCCGACGGCCTGGAGAACACCGTGCTGCAGTTCCGGCGCGCGGTCGAGGCGGGCTACCGGTACCTCGAAACCGACGTGCACGCGACGGCGGACGGCAGACTCGTCGCCTTCCACGACGAGACGCTGGACCGGATGACGGACGGCGCGGGCCTGATCGCGGACCTGCCCTGGAAGGACGTCCGGGACGCGCGCGTGGCCGGCCGGGAGCCGGTGCCCCTGTTCGAGGAACTCCTGGAGACCTTCCCCGGGGCGCGCTGGAACATCGACATCAAGGCGGAGCGGGCCCTGCGCCCCTTCCTCGACCTGGTGGAGCGCGTCGGCGCCTGGGACCGGATCTGTGTCGGCTCGTTCGCGGAGGCACGCGTGGCCCGGGCCCAGCGGCTGGCCGGACCGCGCCTGGCGACCTCGTACGGCACCCGGGGCGTGCTGAACCTGCGGCTGCGCTCCTGGGGGGTGCCGGCCACGCTGCGCCGCTCGGCGGTCGCGGCGCAGGTGCCGGAGTCCCAGTCGGGCATCCCGGTGGTCGACCACCGCTTCGTGCGGGCCGCGCACGCGCGCGGGCTGCAGGTCCACGTGTGGACCGTCAACGAGCCCGAGCACATGCACCGTCTGCTGGACCTGGGCGTCGATGGCATCATGACCGATCACATCGACACGTTGCGCAGGGTCATGGAGGACCGCGGCGTCTGGGTCTGACACCTCCCGACCCCGCCCGACGGCCCCTCGGCCGTGACCCGCGCGGCGACTTCACGGGGAAGCGAGGGCACGGGTGGGCACCGACACCGTGCGGGCGGAGGCGGCCGGGGCCGACGAGGCCGCCGAACGCAGACGCGAGCAACGCGGGTGGTACTTCTACGACTGGGCGTGCTCCGTCTACTCGACGAGCGTGCTCACCGTGTTCCTGGGTCCCTATCTCACGTCGGTCGCCAAGTCGGCGGCGGACGCGGACGGGTTCGTCCACCCCCTGGGGGTCCCGGTGCGCGCGGGGTCCTTCTTCGCCTACTCGGTGTCCCTGTCGGTGATCGTGGCGGTCCTGGTGATGCCCGTGGTGGGCGCCGCCGCCGACCGCACCGGGCGCAAGAAGCCCCTCCTCGCGGCGGCCGCCTACACGGGGTCCGCGGCGACCGCCGGAATGTTCTTCCTCGGCGGCGAGCGCTATCTGCTCGGCGGCGTGCTGCTGATCGTGGCGAACGCGGCGCAGTCGGTGGCGATGATGCTCTACAACTCCTACCTGCCCCAGATCGCGGCGCCCGAGGAACGCGACGCCGTCTCCTCCCGCGGCTGGGCCTTCGGCTACGCCGCGGGGTCGCTGGTGCTGGTCCTGAACCTGGTCCTCTACACCGGCCACGACTCCTTCGGTCTCTCCGAGGGCGCGGCGGTCCGGATCTGCCTGGCCTCGGCCGGGCTGTGGTGGGGCGCCTTCACCCTCGTACCGCTACGGCGGCTGCGCGACCGCCGGACCACCGCGCGGCAGCCGTCCGCGCCCGGCTTCCGGCAGCTCGCCGCGACCGTCCGGGACATGCGCCGACACCCGCTGACCCTCAGCTTCCTGCTGGCGTACCTGGTCTACAACGACGGCATCCAGACGGTGATCTCCCAGGCGTCGGTCTACGGCTCCGAGGAACTCGGTCTGGGGCAGTCGACGCTGATCGGCGCCGTGCTGCTGGTGCAGGTGCTGGCGGTGGCGGGCGCTCTCGGCATGGGCCGGCTGGCCCGGGTGTACGGCGCGAAGCGCACCATCCTGGGCTCGCTGGTCGCCTGGACGGTGACGTTGGCGGCCGGGTACTTACTGCCCGCCGGTGCGCCCGTCTGGTTCTTCGTCCTGGCCTCGGGCATCGGGCTGGTGCTCGGCGGCAGCCAGGCCCTGTCCCGTTCGCTGTTCTCGCACCTGGTCCCGCCGGGCAAGGAGGCGGAGTACTTCTCCGCGTACGAGATGAGCGACCGGGGCATGAGCTGGCTCGGGCCGCTGCTGTTCGGGGTGACCTACCAGCTGACGGGCAGCTACCGGGACGCGATCATCTCGCTGGTGGTCTTCTTCGTGCTCGGGTTCGCGCTGCTCGCGCGGGTTCCGGTTCGCCGGGTGATCGGCGACGCGGGCAACCCCGTGCCCGAAAGGATTTAGCGTTCAACACGAAAGCGATGTAGTGTACGCGTTTGGCCTGCCAGGCGTACCGTTACTGCGCGTCAAAGATGCCGAAACGCTGTGTTACATGTGTTAGCAGATGTGACAAACCGGGCGCTGGTGGGTACAACAAGGGCGGCTACGACGGGCGACGCTTGACCCGGAACGGGAATCTTTACCGCCGACCGGACGTTGACCGGATGACGACGACAGCGACACCTGTCCTGTGGGCGACAAGCCCGGGAGGCACGATTCATGAGTGAGCGAGCTCTTCGCGGCACGCGCCTCGTGGTGACCAGCTACGAGACGGACCGCGGCATCGACCTGGCCCCGCGCCAGGCCGTGGAGTACGCATGCGAGAAGGGGCACCGTTTCGAGATGCCCTTCTCGGTCGAGGCGGAGATTCCGCCGGAGTGGGAGTGCAAGGTCTGCGGGGCCACAGCACTCCTCGTGGACGGCGACGGCCCTGAAGAGAAGAAGGCCAAGCCCGCGCGTACGCATTGGGACATGCTGATGGAACGGCGCACCCGCGAGGAACTCGAAGAGGTCCTCGAGGAGCGCCTGGCCGTTCTCCGATCCGGAGCGATGAACATCGCGGTACATCCGCGGGACAGCCGTAAGTCGGCATAGTCCCCGCGCGGGTCGGGCGGAACACGACACACACAACACCGCGGGCGCCGTACGTCATGTACGGCGCCCGCGGTGTTGTGTCCACCCACGGCCGGCCCGGCGCAGACCGGGCCGGCCGGACGTGTGCCCGGCCCTGCCCGGTGCGGCCTCAGGGCGTCAGCGGCGGGCGGGAGTCCCTCGGGGTGTCACCGGGTTCGTCCCTGATGACCTCGCCCTGCACGACCTTGCCGTCGGGACGGCGGAAGCGGGCCTGCTGGAAGGCCTCACCCAGGGTCCCCGGGACGGTCGCGCGGAGCTTGCGGTCGAAAGTGCGCTCGGCGTAGCCACTGACCGCCTTCTGCACCGGCGGAAGCAGCAGGAGCAGGCCCAGGGCGTCCGAGAGCAGACCCGGGATCATCAGGAGCAGGCCGCCGAGCATCATCAGGCCGTTGCCGCCGCCGCGTGAGCCGGAGGGGGCCTCGCCGCGCTGGAGCGCCTCGTTCAGGTTCTGGAAGGCGCGCCGGCCCGCCCGCTTGATCACCACCGCGCCGAGGACGAATCCGGCGAGCAGCAGCAGGAACACCACGAACCCGCTCGTCGCGCCCGCGACGACGGTCAGCAGCCAGATCTCCAGCACCAGCCAGGCGACGAGGCCCAGCGGCAGGAAGGTCCGCAGCCGGGAGCGCCGGGGCCGGGCCGGATAGGTGGGGGTCGAAGCGCCTGTCGTCATGCGTCCAGTGTGCCTGGCCCGGGCTCAGCACGGCGTAAGCGGACGATCAGACGATCAGCCCCGGCTGTGCGGGGAGGTGCGCCCGCGGTGCCCTCGGTCACGGCCGTAGGTGCCCTCGGTCATGACCGTAGGCCGGCGGTCGTCCGTGGCCGTACGCCCGCACTCGTCGTGGCCGTACGGCCGCAGCCGCCGGCACCGGCCCGGAGCACCCCCGGCCACCCCCGTCACCGGCGGGCGTCCCCTGGCGAGGTCAGGGCTGGGACGGCTTGCCGCGGCCGACGATCTTGCCGACCCGCTCCCCCACGCCCCACGTGGTGACCCGCCACAGCGCCTCCACGAGGATGTCGCGGCTCATCTTGGAGTCGCCGAGTTCGCGCTCGACGAAGGTGATCGGCACCTCGACCACGTGGTAGCCGGCCTTGACGGCACGGCGGGCCAGGTCGACCTGGAAGCAGTAGCCCTGGGAGGCGACCTCGTCGAGGCCGAGCCCCTCGAGGGTCTCGCGGCGGAAGGCGCGGTAGCCGCCGGTGATGTCGCGCAGCGGCAGGTCGAGGGCGATCCGGGAGTAGAGGCTGCCGCCGCGCGAGATGACCTCGCGGGACTTCGGCCAGTTCACCACGCGGCCGCCGGGCACCCAGCGGGAGCCGAGCACGAGGTCGGCGCCCTTGAGGGCGGTCAGCAGGCGGGGCAGTTCCTCGGGCTGGTGGGAGCCGTCGGCGTCCATCTCCACCAGGACGCCGTAGCCGTTGTCCATGCCCCAGTGGAAGCCCGCGAGGTAGGCGGCGCCGAGGCCCTCCTTGCCCTTGCGGTGCAGGACGTGGACCTGGTCGTCACCGACGGACAGTTCGTCGGCGAGCTTGCCCGTGCCGTCGGGGCTGTTGTCGTCGGCCACGAGCACGTGTGCCTCGGGGACCGCCTCACGCACCCGGCCGACGATCGCCTTGATGTTCTCCGCCTCGTTGTAGGTCGGAATGATCACCAACACCGTGCCGAGCGGGCCGAACCGCCGCTCCCCGGCCTGTGCCGCGAGGGTCCCGTCGCCGTCGTTCACCGCTGCCCCTTCGTGTCCGTACGCAGGGGTCCACCATAGTGGTCGCAGCCTGCGCCGACGTGACAGGACGATCGTCGGGTGGTGTCGATTCCCCAAAGACGGGGTAAGAATCCGGGTTTGGCCGATTGCGTTCTGCGGATGGGGGCCCGGCGCCCTTCGGGCCGACCTGGGGCCCGCTGGCTGCGGGTCGACCGAAAGCCGTTGTCTACTGGACGCCCGGGCCCCACCCGGGTCACACCTCCCCGGCCGGCCGGAACGTTCCCTCGCTGTGACGCGGGCGCTGAGCCTGGCTCCCAGTGGCGGTGCGCCGGTTCGGCACACCGTCCCTGACCCAGCGGCGCCGCGGCGAGTGGCGAACGTTCCCCGGTCGGGCGTCCGGTGGTGGACTCCGCCGAACCTACCGGCCCCCTGCCGTCGCCTGTCAACAGCGGTTCGACCTGCGGGTTCTTCACGAAAGCCCTGGTCAGCGGGGAGGCGTCACAGCTCGGGCGACGGCGTGTCGGAGGTGGATCTTCACCGCGCGGACCCGGGAGATCACTCGCCCGGCCGTACGAAAACCGTCCGTCCGCCGACCGCGGTGCGCAGACAGACCGGCAGGTCACGGCCCGGGGTGAGGTCGGGCAGGCCGGGCGTGCCGGAGCGGGGGTCGGTGGACCAGCGGGCGACCCGGTCGTCGGGGGCCTGGACGACGAGTTCGCCGGTGCGCCACACGGCGTAGTCGGCGGGGGCGCCCGGCACGAGGACGCCCGCGTCGTCCCGTCCGACCGCCCGCCAGCCGCCGCGCGTGTGGGCGGTGAACGCGGCGCGCACGGAGACGCGGTGCTCGGGGGTGCGGTGGAACGCGGCGGCCCGGACGGTGCCCCAGGGATCCAGGGGCGTGACCGGGCTGTCGGAGCCGAAGGCGAGGGGCACACCGGCCCGCAGGAGGGCCGCGAAGGGGTTCAGGGCGCGCGCCCGCGCGGCGCCGAGGCGCTGGGCGTACATGCCGTCCTCGCCGCCCCACAGCGCGTCGAAGGCGGGCTGGACGGAGGCCGTCAGGCCGAGTTCGGCGAAGCCCGCGACGGTCTCGGGGGTGAGCATCTCGGCGTGCTCGACGCGGTGGCGGGCCGCCCGGACGCGGGGCAGGCCGATCTTCTCGGCGGCGGCGCGCACGCCCGCCACGACGGCGGTCACGGCCGCGTCGCCGATCGCGTGGAAGCCGGCCTGGAGGCCCGCCTCGGTGCAGGCGAGGACATGGGCGGCGACGGCGTCCGCGTCCAGGTAGGCGGTGCCGGTGTGGGCGGCGTCGGCGTACGGCTCGTGCAGACAGGCGGTGTGCGAGCCGAGCGCGCCGTCGGCGAACAGGTCGCCCGCCGCGCCGGCCGCGCCCAGTTCGCGCGCCCGGGCGACGCCCTCCTCGTCGGCCTCGGCCCAGTAGCCGACGACACGCGGCCCCTGCTCCTCGGCCGCGAGCCGGAGCAGACCGGTGAAGTCGTCCTCGGAGGAGATCTCCGGGCCGCCGCACTCATGGACGGTGCCGATGCCGAGGGAGGCCGCGTGGGCCAGCGCGACACGCTGTGCCTCGGCGCGCTGTTGCGGCGTCACAGCGGCAAAGGCGGCAGCTCGTACGGCGTGGTGGGCGTCGCGGACCAGGGGCGCGTCCTCGCGGCCGAGGCCGGCCGGAACCAGGTCGAGCAGGGCGGTGGAGACGACCGCCGAGTGGACGTCGATGCGGCTCAGGTAAAGGGGACGGCCGCCCGTCGCGCGGTCGAGCTCGGCCCGTGTGGGCGGGCGGCCGCCGGGCCAGCGGGAGGCGTCCCAGCCGTGGCCGAGCAGGACGCGGTCGGCGGGGCGGGCGGCGGCGAAGTCCCCGACGAGGGTGAGGGCGGCCTCCAGGGACGGGGCGCCGGACAGGTCGAGGCCGGTCAGGGCGAGCCCGGTGGCGGTGGTGTGCACATGTGCGTCGGTGAACGCCGGGGTGACGAGGGCGCCGTCGAGGTCGACCACCTCGTCGACGCCGTCCGCGAAGGCGTCCGCGGCGCCCTCCGAGCCGACCCAGGCGATGTGCCCGCGCTCCACGACCATCGCCGTGGCGAAGGGGTCGGCGGGGCTGTGGACCTCGCCGCGGCGCAGGAGGACGGTCTCGGTCTGGGCGGTGCGTTCACTCATGGGGACAGTTTCGCGCCTCGGGCGCACCGCCCGACACACCGGCCCCCGGCCGGGTCCGGGGCGCTCTCAGACCCGGGGCGGCCGGGCCTCGTACGGTGTGGACAGCACCACCGTCGTCCGGGTCGACACCCCTGCCAGCGAGCGCAGCCGCGCCAGCAGTTCCTCCAGCTCGTGCGGGGTCGCCACCCGGACCTTGAGGATGTAGTTCTCGTCGCCGGCGACGCTGTGGCAGGCCTCGATCTCGGGGACTCCGGCGAGCCGGTCCGCGATGTCGTCGGGGGCGCTGGGATCGAACGGCTTCACAGAGATGAAGGCGGTCATGGGCAGTCCCACGGCCTCGGGGTCGACGACCGCGGCGTACCCGCGGATGACGCCCCGCTGCTCCAGCCGGCGCACCCGCTGGTGCACCGCGGACGTGGACAGTCCCGTCGCCTTGCCCAGGTCGGTGTAGCTCATCCGCCCGTCCTTGACGAGCAGCTGCACGATCTGTCGGTCGAGCTCCTCCATGGCGCAAGAACCTACAGGGCGGTTGATCTCCTCCGATACCTGAGCAGCCCAGGTCATGCCCGGTTCGTGATGTGCGCGGGAGCGGTCCGTGAGCCGTCGGGGAGACAAAACGGCCGCGCCGGGCACCTGCGAGCGGCATGTGACGAAGGCCACACCGCCGGGAACGTCTGCGAGATGTTCTCGTGATTACCGCCGAGAGCGGGCGGGAAGTGCTTGCTGTGGTCGAGGCCGCAGCGCCGATACGGCCCAGCCTTAGGGGGAGAACCCATGCAGAGTCTCAAGCGTCCTGGTCGTACCGCGCCCAAGCGGCTTCAGGCAGTCGCCGAACCCGAGCCGGAGGGCGTCGAACCCGACGCCTTCGAGGACGAGTTCGACGCGTACGACACCTTCGAGATGGTCCGGGTGATCTGCCCGGACTGCGCCCAGCCGATCGCCCTGCTGGCGGACGAGGACGTGCTCCCGGAGCACGCGCTGTGCATCTCCCCGTGGAACCCGTTCGGGCTCACGGTCTGCGCCGGCACCGGCCGGGGGGCCGCCGAGGCGCGGCCCGCGGACGAGTCGGCGGAACTCCAGGAGCAGGACACCGCACTGCTGTTGACGCTCCCTCAGGGGCTCGACTGGCGGATGCAGCCCTTCTCGCACGTCGGCGGCCCGGGCTCGCGCCCGATCAGGGTCTCCGGCATGCGGCGCCAGGCCGCCTGAGCGACACCGCCCGGCCCCTCGCCGCCCTCCCTTCCCGTCACCGCGCCGCGCCACGGCCGGGCAGCCCGCCGTGGCGCGGGACAGGTGCGTCCCGGTGCGCCGGGTGCGCGGGGTGACCGTCGAGCGGCACGGGGACGGCCGACGACCGGCTCGCGGCGTGTACGGCGGTGCTTCGACCAGGCGTCAGCGGGGTCGGGCGGTAGCCGGGAGCCCGGCGGGGGCTGTACGACGCCGCTGAACTCACGGTCGATTCCGCGGACCGGTGACCTGCCGGTCCGCTGCCGCGTTGCCCAGCCATGACCCTCACCTCTTCAGCCACCGGGCGACGGCGCCGGCTGTTCGTACCGGCGCCCGGAGGTCCGGTTCCGCCCGCTCCGCAGCAGCCGGACCCGCCCATCTACCGTGAGCTCATGCGCACCTGGGCCGACCGGGGGCGCACCCTGCCGGGGCGCGACGACCCGGAGTGGGTCCGGCTGGCGGCACCCCAGGTCGTCCGCGGCCAGTTCAGCGGCTCTCGGGACCCGCTAGGTGACGGGCGATGACCATCCGCTGGATCTGGTTGGTGCCCTCGACGATCTGCAGGACCTTGGCCTCGCGCATGTAGCGCTCGGCCGGGAAGTCCGCGGTGTAGCCGTACCCGCCGAGGACCTGCACGGCGTCGACGGTCACCTTCATCGCGGTGTCCGTGCAGTGCAGCTTGGCCATGGCGGCCTGCTTGGCGAACGGCCGGCCCGCGTCCCGCAGCCGCGCCGCCGCCAGGTACAGCGCCCGGCCGGCCTCGATCTGGGTCGCCATGTCGGCGAGCATGAAGCGCAGCCCCTGGAAGTCGGCGATGGGGCGCCCGAACTGCCGCCGTCCGGTGGCGTAGGCGACGGCCTCGTCGAGCGCGGCCTGGGCCAGGCCGATCGCGCAGGCGGCGATGCCGAGCCGGCCGGAGTCGAGGGAGGCCAGGGCGATCGCGAAGCCCTGCCCCTCCTCGCCGATCCGCCGCTCGTCGGTGACGCGGACCCCGTCGAGGTGGACCTGTGCCGTCGGGGAGCCCTTCATCCCCATCTTCCGCTCCGGCGCCGCGGCGCTCAGGCCCTCGGCGTCGCCGGGGACCAGGAAGGCGGTGATGCCGCGCGGGCCCTCCTCGCCGGTGCGCGCCATGACCGTGTAGAAGTCGGCGATCCCGCCGTGGGTGATCCACGCCTTGGTGCCGGTGATCACCCAGTCGTCGCCGTCGCGGACGGCCTTGGTGCGCAGGGAGGCGGCGTCCGAGCCGGAGGACGGTTCGGAGAGGCAGTAGGCACCGAGCAGGCCGCCGCCGAGCATCGCGGGCAGGTGCTCGACCTGCTGCTGCTTGGTGCCGCGGGCGGCGAGCGCGTAGGAGGCGAGGGTGTGCACGCTGAGGCCGAGACCGACGGTGAGCCGGGCCGCGGCGAGTTCCTCCAGGACCTGGAGGTAGACCTCGTACGGCTGGTCGCCGCCGCCGTACTCCGCGTCGTAGGGCAGGCCGAGCAGTCCGGACTGGGAGAGCAGGGTGAAGACCTCGCGCGGGAAGCGCCCGGCGTCCTCCTCCTCGGCCGCCTTCGGTGCGATCTCGCGCTGGGCGATGTCACGGACCAGCGAGATCAGATCCCGGGCCTCGTCCGTGGGCAGTTGCCGGTCCACCGGCTGCGGGGCGTGGTCGGGCATGGCGACGCTCTCCTCCCTGTCGGGCACGGGCGGACGGGCCCTTCGGGTGGGGGCGGCGCCGCCGGGTCGTGTGCCGGCCGATGCTCGCACTCCCGGGTCTCGGAAGCTGCTGACCAGCGGCTGTGCGCTGTGAGTATGCCCGATCGGACGCACCCCGTCACCAGTTAACGACCGCTTACTTCGGGTAAGGGCCGGGACCTCCTCTCGGGACCCCGTATTGGTCCGAACCATTGACGTACTGGTCTAGTCCTCCTAGGGTTCCCGCCAACCGCATGACCGCGTTCATGCCAATTCAGCGCGCGTTCCCCTCTCCCCCACGAGGAGACACCGATGCACTCCTTCCACCGTCCCCGCGTCCGGTTCCGGGCGCTCCTGTCCGCCGTGTGCAGCGCCGTCCTCGGCGCCGGTCTGCTCGCCGGCGCGGGTACCGCCACCGCCAGTGCCGCTCCCGCGACCCAGGAGGCCGCCGGCTCCAAGGTGGTCGGCTACTTCACCGAATGGGGCACGTACGACCGCAAGTACTTCGTCAAGAACGTCGAGACCTCCGGCTCGGCCGCCCGGCTCACCCACATCAACTACGCCTTCGGCAACGTCACCGGCGGCAAGTGCGCGATGGGCGACTCCTACGCGGCGACCGACCGCGCCTACACCGCGGCCGAGTCCGTGAACGGCGTCGCGGACACCTGGGACCAGCCGCTGCGCGGCAACTTCAACCAGCTGCGCGAGCTGAAGAAGAAGCACCCGGGCCTGAAAGTCCTCTGGTCGTTCGGCGGCTGGACCTGGTCGAGCGGCTTCGGCGAGGCCGCGAGGAACCCGGCCGCCTTCGCCCAGTCCTGCTACGACCTGGTGGAGAACTCGAAGTGGGCGGACGTCTTCGACGGCATCGACGTCGACTGGGAGTACCCGAACGCCTGCGGCAACACCTGTGACACCAGCGGCCGGGCCGCCTTCAAGAACCTGATGTCGGCGCTCCGCTCCAAGTTCGGCTCGGGCAACCTGGTCACGGCCGCGATCACCGCCGACGCCACCAGCGGCGGCAAGATCGACGCGGCGGACTACGCGGGCGCGGCGCAGTACGTCAACTGGTACAACCCGATGACGTACGACTTCTTCGGCGCCTGGGACGCGACCGGCCCGACGGCCCCGCACTCGCCGCTGAACTCCTACTCCGGCATCCCCAAGGCGAACTACTACACGTCGGCGACCATCGCCAAGCTCAGGGGCCTCGGCATCCCGGCCTCGAAACTGCTGCTCGGCATCGGTTTCTACGGCCGCGGCTGGACCGGGGTGACGCAGGCGGCGCCCGGCGGCACGGCGACCGGCCCGGCGGCGGGGACCTACGAGCAGGGCATCGACGACTACAAGGTGCTCAAGTCCAAGTGCCCGGCGACCGGCACGGTGGCCGGCACCGCGTACGCCAAGTGCGGTTCGAACTGGTGGAGTTACGACACCCCCGCCACCATCGGCACGAAGATGACCTACAAGAACCAGCAGGGCCTGGGCGGCACGTTCTTCTGGGAACTGAGCGGCGACACCGCGAACGGTGAACTCATCAAGGCCATCAACTAGGCGGGCCGACGGGGGACTCGGGGCGGGGGACCACGAGCCTCCGCCCCCTGCCGCCGTCCCTCGGCCGTCGGCCGTCGGTGCGAAGGGTGTCAGCCGTCGCGGCGGGCCGGCGCGGGAGCGGGGAAGGCGGGGTCCATCTCCGCGATCGCCCGCATGGCGCCGCCGAGCATCTTGACCAGCAGGTCGCCCAGGGTCTCGCGGGACAGGTCGGCGCGGTCGATCCAGTCGAGGGTCGCGCCCTCCACGCTGCACACCCAGGCGAGCAGGCCCACGCGGGCCGTCGCGCTGATGTCGCCGCGGCCGTACGCCCCTTCGGCGATGGTCCTGACGATCGCCTCGCGCACACCGTCCCGGATGGCGTGCACCTCGGTGTCGAAGCCGACTCCCCCGCTGACGATCGTGCGGTACGCGGCGTGGTTGTGCTCGGCGTAACGCAGATAGCTGTCGATGGTGCGGTGGACCCGGTCCACCTGCTCCAGTTCCACGCCGCTCGCCGCGTAGGTGACCAGGTCGGCGACGGAGTCCTGGATGATCGCCAGGTAGTAGCCGCGCTTGGACTGGAAGTAGTAGTAGATCAGGCCCTTGGCGACCCCGGCCTGCCGCGCGATGTCGTCCATGGACAGGGCGTCGTAGGAGATGTCGGCGAACAACTTCCGGCCGATGGAGATGAGTTCGGCGCGTCGCGCGACCGAACGCTCGGTACCGCGGGCCCGCGGGCGGTCGGTGTCACGCTCTTGGCTGATCTTCAATTCAGACCCTGGTCTCCAACGGGCGGCGGGACATCCGCAGTATGGCAGGTCGGGTCCTGGTCAGGTCACAGCAGACCGAGCTGGGCCACGAGCATCGCGATCACCACGACGAGGGTCCACCCCACGACGTGTTCGAGGGTCCTGGGGTCGTCGTCGCCGGGGCCGCCGGTGCGGACGCGGGCGGCGGTGGCTGAGTGTGTGGTCATGGCGTCTCACTGGTCTCGGCGGTGCTGGCGGACTCCCCCCACCGTGATGTCCACCTTGCCACCGGCGGCGGCTTTTGCGGCGGAGAGCTTGGTCACACGAAGACGGCCCCCAAAGGACCGGGGGCCGTCTTCGTCACGCGTGGTGGCTCAGCGGACGCCGACCGCCGCGAGCGCCCTGCGCTGGCGCGGGGTCGGACGCGCGGGGAAGTAGAGGTAGCAGACGCCGCCCGTGCCGGAGACCACCTTCCCGGAGGCGTTGTACCGCTTGGTCCGCAGCCAGATGGTCTCGAACTCGGCGCGCTGGTAGACCCGGCGGACCGCCGCGTCGCTCGCGGAGGCGGGGTCGTTGGCGATGACGTCGCCTTCCGCGGTGAAGCCGATCACCGTCATCAGGTGCCCGGAGGTGCCGTAACCCGCCCCGGTGAGCTCCTCCTTGAGGAACGACTGGGACGTTATGGCCGGGATGCCGGCCGCGATCAGCGTCTCCAGGTCGGTGAGCGAGCCGAGCCGCGTGACCACGCCCTGCAGACCCTCGAAGGTGGCCGCGTAGGCGGCGTTGAACGGCCAGTTGCCGCAGCCCGCGTACTGGTAGTCGTAGGTGTACCGGGCGGCGTGGCAGACCTGCGGGTCGGCGTACGAGGGGTCGACCCAGGACAGCTGTTCCGGGCTGAGCCGTCCGCCCCAGTACTCGACGATCATCTGCGAGGAGGTCGGGCTGCACCAGGCCTCGCCGCCGTTGTCGTACTCGGGGTACTGGCCCTTGTGGATCTCCTGCGAGTAGCGCGGCACGGCCAGTTCGCGGGCGAGCGCGGGCGTCGAGGCCGGCACCGTGAAGCGGTCGGGGACGTCGGAGCCCATCGCGCCGACCCGCCAGACCGTGGGCGTCAGCTTCGTGCCGGGCCTGCGGTACAGGGTGAGCCGCAGCCGGTACGAGGCCAGGCGCAGACCGGTGGCGGCGTCGTCGATCGCGAAGGTGTCCGTCCAGACGGTGCTCCTGCCGTCCGCCTGGTCGTCCACGGAGGTGCGCCTGATGTCCTGGTCGCCGGCTGCCCAGCGACCCATCACGTACCACGGCGTGTCCGTGCCGTCGGAGTACGTGCCCTTCAGCTCGACCATGATCCAGGTGCCGGCCGGGGTGTGGGCGTTCCAGGAGGCGACGACCTCGGTGGCGGGGACGGCGAGCCGGTGGACGGGGGACGTCCAGGTGCCGTACGCCCAGGTGGCGGTCGTGCCGGTGTGCGGGTCGGTGTAGTCGGCGGTGCCGGCGGGCTTGCCGAGTTCCAGGCCCGGGCGGGCGCCCGCGACGGCCCGGGTGCCCTGGGCGGCGCCGCCGCGCCAGTCGGTGTACGTGACCCAGGCGCGGTTGTCGACGGGTCGGGCCGGCGCGGGGTCCGGCGCGCCGGGGGCGTCGCCGGGACGGCCGGCGGCGACCGCCGGGGTGGCGCCGCCGGCCACCGCGGCGGCGACCGCGACGGCCAGAACGGTTCTACGGGACGGCTGTTCGGCTCTGCTCATGGGCGGAATGACTCCCAGGTGTCCGAGTCGGGGCAGGTCCAACGGGTGGTGCCGCACCGGCGGATGCGCGGTGGTGGGCCAACTATGGCCGCAGAGGCATGCTCCTGCCAGCACTTCGGCCCATGCCACGCCAGGCAATATTGGTCTCGACCACTGGCATGACCTGCTGCGGGACCTCGCCGGCCGGGCCGTTTCCACGGACGGCCGGCCGCGGGGGCGGGGCGTCCTCGCGTCCCCTCGTCCTCGCGTCCCCGCCGGCCGCCACCCCCTCACTCTCACCCCTCACTAGAATGTTCCGGCGACCGCACCACCCCTTCTCACCCCTCCGGGAACAGTCATCCACGAGCTCGCCGCACGGCTGCGCCGGCTGCCCCCGTCCTGCGGCCCGGTCCGTCTGATCGGGATCGATGGCCACGCGGGCTCCGGGAAGTCCACGTTCGCCGCGCGGCTGGCCGGGGCACTGGACGGTGCCCCGGTGCTGCACCTGGACGACATCGCCAGCCACGAGGAGCTGTTCGGCTGGACGGGACGGCTCCGGGCCCAGGTGATCGAACCCCTCAACCGCGGCGAGACCGCTCGCTACTCCCCCTACGACTGGCACGGCCGGCGCTTCGGCCCGCCCCGCGCCCTGCCGCCCGCGCCGGTGGTCCTCGTGGAGGGCGTCGGCGCGGGCCGCCGCGCCCTGCGCCCGCACCTGGCCCACCTGTTGTGGCTGGAGTTGCCGGCCGAGCAGGCGTGGACACGGGGACGACTGCGGGACGGGAAGGACCAGCGGGACTTCTGGGACGGCTGGGTCCGGGCGGAACGCGCGCACTTCGCCGCCGACCCCTCCCGGCCCTTCGCCGACCTCCTGGTACGGCAGCTCGGCGAGGGGCACGAGGGCTACGAGGTGCTCGAAGGCCCCTCCCGGACCGCCGGTCCGAACCAGTCGATCACGCACGGTGACGGGCCATCGGCAATGTGCTGAATTCGTGAAGGGCCTTGCGGAGCAACTTCCCGGAGTGCTTCAACTCCGCTTGACCGTGGGGCCGTACAGGTCTTACGTTCTGAATGTGCGGCCGCTCGAGGCCGCCCCTCAGACGCGAAGCCCCCGGTTGTTCCCCCGTGATCGGGGGCTTCGTTCTGCCTCCGGCCCCCTTTTCGGGCGCCCCGCGACGCGATCCGCTCACCCTGGGTCACCGCGCCCTGTGCGCCCCATGTGCTCCCACCTCGTCAAACGGCCTGTGCGGCACCCTTCGGCGAGCGACACCACCGCAGGTACGATGCCCTCGGTGCGGCCTACGGACGACTGCTCTGCGCACCGTTGCAACTCCGGTCCGCGGCAGCGCCGTTGGACCAGGCCGGCCGCCGGACGACAGTCGGGTGGTGAACCACGGGGGCACGGTTTGTGGGGGACGTGATGGACTTCGGCACGCAGGGCCCCGAGGCCCCGGCCGACCTCGCCTGGCTGCGGGGTGTGGACGCCTACACGATGGGCGCCTATCCGCAGGCGGAGGAGGAGTTCCGGGCCGCTGTCCGGATCGATCCGGGGATGGCCGACGGCTGGCTCGGCCTGCACGCGCTGCGGGTGGACATGACGACCGCGCTGCTGCGGATGTTCCGCCACCGGGAGCGTTTCGGCGAGCAGCGCGCCCGGCACCGCCGCTCCCTCAACTCCTGGTACTGGCTGGGCTGGTGGGTGCAGCCGGTGCTCGAGACCCCCCGCGATCTGCTGCTCGCGCACGCCTCGCACTGGCTGGACGGGCGGCACGTCCCCGAGCTGGACCGGGCGCTGGCCGGTCTGCCCCCGGTGGACGCCGACCACCAGGTCCGCTTCCTGCACGCCTGTCGCGCCTACCTGGTCAAGGACTGGGACCAGCTCGTCCGGCACACCGACCCGCTGCTCGCCGACCCCATGCTCGGGATCGAGGCGGGCCTGTTCGGCGGCATGGCCCGGGTCCGCCTGGAGACGTACGGACAGGCCGAACCCCTCCTGTCGGCCGCCCTGATGCGCTGCCGCAGCGAGCAGCCGCAGCGCAAGGAACTGCGCTACTGGCTGGCACGGGCGCACGAGGGCACCGGCCGCAGCGCGGCCGCCCTCCCCCTGTACCGGGCGGTGCACCGCGTCGACCCCGCCTTCATGGACACCTCGGCCCGGCTCGCCGCCATCGCCGAGGGCGACGGCTACGAGGACGCCACCGACCTCGCGGCGATCACCCTCACCGGCATCGGGCAGGACGCGCTGGAGTCACCCGACGGGCTCGACCCGCTCTTCGGCACCGAGGGACGGGACCTGCGGCTGACCGAGCCCGACCTGCCGGCCGGGCCCCTGCCCTCGGTCACCGACCCCGCGGTCCGCGAGAAGAACGTCGTCCCCGTGCAGCAGTTGCCCGCCGGGCCCACCGACCCCGCCCTGCTGGAGGAGGCCCTCGCCGAGCTGGAGCGGATGGTGGGCCTGGAGCCGGTGAAACGGCAGGTGAAGGCGTTGTCCGCGCAGCTGAACATGGCCCGGCTGCGCGCCGGGCAGGGACTGCCCGTCCAGCCGCCCAAACGGCACTTCGTCTTCTCCGGCCCCTCCGGCACGGGCAAGACCACGGTCGCCCGCATCCTGGGCCGCGTCTTCTACGCGCTCGGCCTGCTCGGCGGCGACCACCTGGTGGAGGCGCAGCGCGCCGACCTGGTCGGCGAGTACCTGGGGCAGACCGCGGTCAAGGCCAACGAACTGATCGACTCCGCGCTCGGCGGGGTCCTGTTCGTCGACGAGGCCTACTCCCTCTCCAACTCCGGCTACGGCAAGGGCGACGCCTACGGCGACGAGGCACTCCAGGTGCTGCTGAAGCGGGCGGAGGACAACCGCGACCACCTGGTGGTGATCCTGGCCGGCTACCCGGAGGGCATGGACCGTCTGCTGGCCGCCAACCCCGGCCTCTCCTCCCGCTTCACCACCCGGGTCGACTTCCCGTCGTACCGGCCATTGGAGCTCACCTCCATCGGCGAGGTGCTGGCCGCCGACAACGGTGACGTCTGGGACGAGGAGGCCCTCGACGAGCTGCGTTCGATCGCCGGGCACGTGGTCGACCAGGGGTGGATCGACGAGCTGGGCAACGGGCGGTTCCTGCGCACGCTGTACGAGAAGAGCTGCGCCTACCGGGACCTGCGGCTGTCGACGTACCCGGGCATGCTGTCCCGCGACGACCTCTCCACGCTGCGGCTGCCCGACCTGATGCAGGCCTACGGCGAGGTGCTGTCGGGGCGGGGACCGCAGGACCCGTCGACCACCTGACGCGCCCCGCCGCTCCCGCCCCGGTCCGTCAGCCGGCCAGCGCCTGCTCGGGCGTCCCGCTGGCGCGCTGCTCGGTCACCCGCACGCCGGGCGTCTCACGGTGCGCGGGATCGCGTACCTCGCCGACCAGCAGCTCCAGTACGTCCTCCAGGGCCACGAGCCCCAGCACCCTGCCGGACGCGTCCGCGACCTGCGCCAGATGGGTGGCGGCCCGGCGCATGACCGTCAGGGCGTCGTCCAGGGGCAGTTCGGAGCGCAGGGTCGTCATGGGCCGCCACAGGTGCTGCGGCACCGCCCGCTCGGACTCCTCCAGATCGAGTACGTCCTTCACGTGCAGGTAGCCCATGAAGGCGCCGCCGTTCTCCGCGGCCACCGGGAAGCGGGAGTACCCGGTGCGGGCGGTGAGAGCGACGATCTGCCCCGGGGTGACCGAGGGGCTGACCGTCACGAGCGACTCGCGGTTCAGGAGCACGTCGGTGACCGGGCGGGAGCCCAGTTCCAGGGCGTCCTCCAGGCGTTCCTGCTCCTCGGGGTCGAGCAGTCCGGCCTGGCCGGAGTCCTCCACCAGCCGGTTGAGCTGTTCGCTGGTGAAGACCGCCTCGACCTCGTCCCTCAGCTCCACCCCGAACAGGCGCAGGATGCCCTGGGCGCAGGCGCCGAGGGCCACCGTGATCGGGCGGCACAGGCGGGCGAAGGCGACCAGGCCGGGGCTGAGCCACAGCGCGGCCTTCTCGGGCGCCGCCATCGCCAGGTTCTTCGGCACCATCTCACCGATGACGAGGTGGAAGAACACGACCGCGGCGAGGGCGACGACGTAGCCGAGCGGGTGGATCGTCCCGTGCGGCAGGTGCAGCCACTCGAAGACCGGCTCCAGCAGCCGCGCGACGGTCGGTTCGGCGACCGCGCCGAGGGTCAGCGAGCAGACGGTGATGCCGAACTGGGCGGCCGCCATCATCTGCGGCAGCCGCTCCAGGCCGTAGAGGACCTGGCGGGCCCGTGCGGTGCCGAGCGGTTCGATCTGGCTGCGGCGCACGGAGACGAGCGCGAACTCGGCGCCGACGAAGAAGCCGTTGGCGAGCACCAGCAGGGTGGCGAACAGGAGTTGGAGCACGCTCATCGGGCCGCCTCCACGACGGGTGACGTCCGCACCAGGCGGACCCGCTCGGCACGGTAGTGGCCCACCTGGCGCACGGACAGCCGCCAGCCGGGCAGCTCGGCCCGGTCGCCGACGGCCGGGATCCGGCCGAGCAGGTCGGCGACCAGGCCGGCGACCGTCTCGTAGGGGCCCTCGGGCACGTCGAGGCCGATGCGCCGGAGGAGGTCGACGCGGCAGCTGCCGTCGGCGTCCCAGGCGAGACGGCCGTCGTCGGGCGGGGCGGCGGCGAGCTCCGGCACGTCCTGGCCGTCGTGCTCGTCGCGGACCTCGCCGACGATCTCCTCGACGATGTCCTCCAGGGTGACGACGCCCGCTGTGCCGCCGTACTCGTCGACGACGACGGCGATGGGCTGTTCGCTGCGCAGCCGCGCGAGCAGCGGCTGCACCGGAAGGGTCTCGGGCACCAGCAGCGGCGGACGCGCGATGCGTCCCACCGGGGTGCGCAGCCGGTCGCGTGAGGGGATCGCCAGCGCGTCCTTCAGATGGACCATGCCCACGATCTCGTCGATCTTCTCGCGGTAGACGGGGAAGCGGGACAGGCCGGTGGCCCGGGTCAGGTTGACCACGTCCTCGGCGGTGGCCGAGGACTGCAGGGCGCTGACCTTCACCCGCGGGGTCATGACGTGCTGCGCGGTCAGCTCGGCGAGCGACAGCGTCCGTACGAACAGGTCCGCGGTGTCCTGTTCCAGGGTGCCGGCCTGCGCGGAGTGCCGGGCCAGGGAGACGAGTTCACCGGGGGTGCGGGCGGAGGCCAGCTCCGCGGTGGGTTCGACGCCGAGGGCGCGGACGAGCCGGTTCGCGACCGTGTTCAGCGCGGCGATCACCGGCCGGAACAGGCGGGCGAAGGCGTGCTGCGGGCCGGCGACGAACCGCGCGACCTGCATGGGCTTGGACACCGCCCAGTTCTTGGGCACGAGTTCGCCGATCACCATCTGCACGGCGGAGGCGAGCAGCATGCCGACGACCACCGCGACCCCGGAGACGGCTCCGTGCGGGATGCCGGCCGCGCCGAACGGGCCGCGCAGCAGTTCGGCGAGCGCGGGCTCGGCGAGCATGCCGACGACCAGGGAGGTGATGGTGATGCCGAGCTGGGTGCCGGAGAGCTGGAAGGACAGCTCCTTGAGGGACTCGACGACCGTACGGGCCCGTCGGTCGCCCTCGGCGGCGGCCTGCTCGGCGTCCGTGGCTTCCACGGTGACCAGGCCGAACTCGGCCGCCACGAAGAAGCCGTTGGCGAGGATCAACAGGAGGGCCGCTCCGAGGAGCAGCAGGGGGGTGCTCATGATGCCGCCGCCTCCGCGTACGCGCGGAGCGGGTCCGCGGTATGTCGGCAGGGGGCGGCGCAGGTACTACAGGACGATCCGTCCATCGCCGGAGAGGGTCACTCCTCGGGTAGCAGGAACCCCTGGGCGCCGGGCGGCGCGCAGGGGTGGAGGCGCAGCGAAAAAAGCCTCCGCCAACAGATTAATCAAGACATGGGTGTCTTCGGCAGGGTGGACGGCCTCGGGCCGGCCCTGAAGTTGCCCCGGATCAGTCCCGGTGCTGTCCGGGGTCGCGGACGGACCGGGCCTCGGCGAGCGCCCGCAGGGTGCGCGCGTCGGCGATGGCGCGCTGCTTCGCGATGCCCGGCTGGATACCGAGGGCGGGCAGGCTCGTGCCGTCGCTGAGGTTGAGGAAGACCCAGGGGTCGCCGGGCCGCAGGTTCACCTGGATGATCTCGGGCCACTCCAGCCGGCGGCGGCTTGTGATGTTGACCACGGTGACCCCCGACTCGTCGGCGACCACCTTGGGCCGGGACAGCAGGAGCAGCACGGCGAAGAGCAGGGCGCCGGTGAGCACGAAGCTGAGGCGCTCGCCCGCGCTGAGCTGCTCCAGCAGCATCGCGACCGTCGTGATCACCACGAAGATCGCGAGGCCGGCGCTGAGCAGGACGGCCCGGGTGCGGCCCGGCCGGAACGTGACGGGGAGAGGGGGCAGGTCCGACATGGTCAACGGCTCTCGTACGGCTCTCAGAGACGGCAGGCGTGGATGGCCGTGGTCAGGATGGCCCGGGCGCCGATGTCGTACAGGTCGTCCATGATCTGCTGGGCCTCCTTGGACGGGACCATCGCGCGGACGGCCACCCAGCCCTCGTTGTGCAGCGGGGAGACGGTCGGCGACTCCAGGCCCGGAGTGAGGGCCACGGCCTTCTCCAGCTGCTCGACACGGCAGTCGTAGTCCATCATCACGTACGTCCGGGCCACCAGGACGCCCTGGAGGCGGCGCAGGAACTGCTGCACCTTGGGCTCCTCGGCGTCGGCCTCGGTGCGCCGGATGACGATGGCCTCGGACTTCATGATCGGCTCGCCGAACACCTCAAGGCCCGCGTTGCGCAGGCTGGTGCCGGTCTCGACGACGTCGGCGATGACCTCGGCGACGCCCAGCTCGATGGCGGTCTCCACGGCGCCGTCCAGGTGGACGACGGAGGCGTCGACGCCGTGGTCGGCGAGGTGCCCGGCCACGATCCCCTCGTAGGAGGTGGCGACCGTCCTGCCCTTGAGGTCCTCGATGCCGTTCGCGGTGCCCGGCTTGGCGGCGAAGCGGAAGGTGGAGCGGGCGAAGCCCAGCGGGAGGATCTCCTCGGCCTGGGCGCCGGAGTCGATCAGCAGGTCACGGCCGGTGATGCCGATGTCGAGGCGGCCGGAGGAGACGTAGATCGCGATGTCGCGGGGGCGGAGGTAGAAGAACTCGACGTCGTTGACCGGGTCGACGATCCGCAGTTCCTTGGACTCGCGGCGCTGCTGGTAGCCGGCCTCATGCAGCATCTCCCCCGCGGGGCCTGACAGGGAACCCTTGTTGGGGACGGCGATGCGCAGCATGAGGTCGGCTTCCTTTGTTCGTTGCGTACGGTGCGGTGGTGGGCGTCGGCTCAGAGGTGGGCGTACACGTCGTCCAGGGAGATGCCGCGGGCGACCATCATCAGCTGGACGTGGTAGAGCAGCTGCGAGATCTCCTCGGCGGCCGCCTCCTTGCCCTCGTGCTCCGCGGCCATCCAGACCTCCGCGGCCTCTTCGACGACCTTCTTGCCGATGGCATGGACGCCCATGCCGACCAGCTCCGCGGTGCGGGACGTGGCGGGATCGCCGTGGGCTGCCTTGTGCTGGAGCTCGGTGAAGAGCTCCTCGAACGTCTTATTGGACATGGTGGCCCCACTTTACGCGTGTGCCGGACGCCCTAGCGCCAGGGTTCGGATACTGAGCGGAGGGTGGCCGCGGTCGCCACCGCCGCCGTCACCGCCTCGTGCCCCTTGTCCTCGCTGGAGCCCTCGATCCCGGCCCGGTCCAGGGCCTGTTCCTCGGTGTCGCAGGTGAGGACACCGAAGCCGACGGGGACGCCTGTCTCGACGGAGACCTGGGTGAGGCCGCCCGTGACGCCCTGGCACACGTACTCGAAGTGGGGGGTGCCGCCGCGGATGACGACGCCGAGCGCCACGATCGCGTCGTAGCCCCGGCCGGCCAGCACCTTGGCCACGACCGGGAGTTCCCAGCTGCCGGGGACCCGCAGCAGGGTCGGCTCGTCGATCCCCAGGTCGTGCAGGGCGCGCAGGGCGCCGTCCACCAGGCCGTCCATCACCTTTTCGTGCCACTGCGCCGCGATGACGGCGACCCGCAGGTCCCCGACGTTGCGTACGGACAGTTCCGGTGCACCCTTGCCGCTCACGTCTCTCCTCAGTTCCGTTCTTACTGGTTGCCGCAGGCGGACACGGGGGCCGCGTCCAGCCAGGGCAGGTCGTGCCCCATCCGGTCCCGCTTGGTGCGCAGGTAGGTGAGGTTGTGCTCGCCCGCCTGTACGGGCATCGGCTCCCGGCCGGTGACCTTGAGGCCGTGGCGCAGCAGCGCGTCGGTCTTCTCGGGGTTGTTGGTCAGCAGGCGCAGGCTGCGGACGCCGAGGTCCTCCAGGATCTGCGCGCCGGCCCCGTAGTCGCGGGCGTCCGCGGGCAGGCCGAGCTCCAGGTTGGCGTCGAGGGTGTCGCGCCCGCGCTCCTGGAGTTCGTAGGCGCGCAGCTTGGACATCAGGCCGATGCCGCGCCCCTCGTGGCCGCGGAGGTAGACCACGACGCCCCGGCCCTCCTCCTGGATGCGGTCCAGGGAGGCGTCGAGCTGGGGACCGCAGTCGCAGCGCTGCGAGCCGAAGACGTCACCGGTGAGGCATTCGGAGTGGATGCGGACGAGCACGTCCTCACCCTCGCCGATGTCGCCGTGGACCAGGGCGACGTGTTCGACGCCGTCGACGGTGGAGCGGTAGCCGTACGCCGTGAACGCGCCGTGCACGGTGGGCAGGCGCACCTCCGCCTCGCGCCGCACGGTGGGTTCGGCGCCGCGCCGGTAGGCGATCAGGTCCTCGATGGAGATGATCGTCAGGCCGTGCTTGCGGGCGAACGGGATCAGTTCGGGCAGCCGCAGCATGCGGCCGTCCTCGCCGGCGATCTCGACGATCGCACCGGCCGGGCGCAGGCCCGCGAGCCGCGCCAGGTCGACGGCGGCCTCGGTGTGGCCGTTGCGGACCAGCACGCCGCCGGAGCGGGCGCGCAGCGGGAAGATGTGGCCCGGGCGGACGAAGTCGTCGGCGACGGCGGTGCCGCCGGCGAGCAGCCGGAGCGTGGTGGCCCGGTCGGAGGCGGAGATCCCGGTGGTCACACCGTGGGCGCCGGACGCGTCCACGGTCACGGTGAACGCGGTCTTCATCGACTCGGTGTTGTCGTCGACCATCTGCGGGAGCTTCAGCCGGTCGAGCTCCTCGCCCTCCATCGGCGCGCAGATCAGTCCGCGGCACTCGCTCATCATGAAGGCGACGATCTCCGGGGTGGCCTTCTCGGCGGCGATGACGAGGTCGCCCTCGTTCTCGCGGTCCTCGTCGTCGACGACCACGACGGGGCGGCCGGCCGCGATGTCGGCGACGGCCTGCTCGATCGGGTCGAGCGACCAGTCCTCGATGTTGTCGGTGCTGTAGAGGATCGGGGCGGACGTCATGCGGGGGCTCCTTCCAGGACGGGCCGCGAGTCCCGGCGGGAGCGCAGCCACCAGTCGCGCATGCCCCACAGGACGAGTGCGCCGTAGATGACGTAGACGAAGCCGGAGAAGGCGTAGCCGTTGGCGAAGTTGAGGGGGACGCCGACCAGGTCGACCAGGAGCCAGGCGAACCAGAACTCGACCATGCCGCGGGCCTGGGCGTACATGGCGACGACGGTGCCGACGAAGATGTAGGCGTCCGGCCACGGGTCCCACGACAGGCTCGGGTACGCCTTGAAGAGGAGGGCCACGGCGACGGTGCCGGCGGCCGCGGCGGCGAGCATCGCGGCCCGCTCGCGCCAGGTGGCGAAGCGCACGGAGATCTGGCCGTCCTCGCCCTGGTGCCGTCGGCGGTTCCACTGCCACCAGCCCCAGCCGGCGACGGTCATCACGACGACCTGCTTGCCGGCGCTGCCGGTCAGGTGGCTGTAGAAGGCGCCGAAGAGGACCAGGCCGGACAGGAACTGCACGGGCCAGCTCCAGATGGAACGGCGCCAGCCGAGGGCGAGGGCGATCAGGCCGAAGATGTTGCCGATCATGTCCGACCACAGGATGTGCTGGTCGAACAGGACGAATGCCTCGGAGTTCAGCCGGTTCACCGGGCCGCCCCCGCTCCGGTGGCGAGCAGGCGCTCGACGTACTTGGCGATGATGTCGACCTCGAGGTTGACCGGGTCGCCGGGCTGCTTGCGGCCGAGCGTGGTCAGGTCGAGGGTGGTGGGGATGAGGCTGACCGTGAAGTGGTCGGCGCCGGCGTCGACGACGGTGAGGCTGATGCCGTCGACGGTGATGGAGCCCTTCTCGACCACGTAGCGGGCGAGGTCCGCGGGGAGCGAGACCTTGACGATCTCCCAGTTCTCGGAGGGCCTGCGCTCCAGCACCCGGCCGGTGCCGTCGACGTGGCCCTGCACGATGTGGCCGCCGAGGCGCGCGCCGACGGCGGTGGGGCGTTCGAGGTTGACGCGGGAGCCGACCGTGAGGGCGCCCAGGCTGGAGCGGTCCAGGGTCTCGGCCATGACGTCCGCGGTGAACTCGTCGCCCTCGTGGTCGACGACGGTCAGACAGACGCCGTTCACGGCGATGGAGTCGCCGTGCTTCGCGCCCTCGGTGACGACGGGGCCGCGCAGCCGGAAGCGGGATGCGTCGCCGAGGTTCTCGACGGCGGTGACCTCGCCCAGCTCTTCGACGATTCCGGTGAACACTTCCCGGGTCCTCCTGCCTCTTGGGGCACGGACTCCGGGGCTGTCGATGACGACAGAATGAACGAGCAGGACACCGGATGCGACGCCGGACAGGGCTCGCCCCATGGACGAACCGGTTCGGCGGCGCGCACGAATGCCCGCCCGCCGCGCACTGCCTCCCATCCGGACTTTAACCGTCGGTCCAGGAATTTCACCTGGTCAACCGGCCGCTGGAAGCGGCCGGGTCGCGGACTGTAACCGCCGGTTCGGACTTTCACCGACCCCGGAGTGCGCTGCTTCTGGTACAGGGCCAGTGTGCCACGCCGCCCACTCGTCCATACGGGCGAACGATGTGGGCTGGCTCACAGCACCCTTGCCTGGACTTCTCCGGCGGCCTGTGGCGGCGTCAACCTCCGGCCGTCCGGGGCGACTTGCTATTGGTCCATACCTATTGACCGGCATGGTCTAGTCCTTTTAGGGTCGGCGCAGGTGAGCGGGTTCCACCCGCCCCTCCCGGTCCGGCCCGGCGGCGGTGACGACGGCCCTTGCCCGCCGCCGGGCCCCCCATCGCCCTCGGGCGGCGGGCCCGTTCAGTACGCGCGCGTGACGAGCGCCGGCCGGCTCCCCGGTGGCGCGAACAGCTCCTCCTGGGCCCGGTCCCGCGCCGTCAGCAGCGCCCCCCGCAGGACCGCCCCGCCGCCCAGGGCGCTGGAGCGCACCTCGGTGGGCAGCGGCGAGAGCCGGGCGAGCCGGCGCTGGACCCGGGCCGCGAGCGTGTCCCCGCCCGCGCGTCCGATCTCGCCGGCCAGCACCAGGCAGCCGGGGTCCAGGACGGAGATGACGGCGGCGGCACCGAGGGCCACCCGGTCGGCGAGGGCGTCGAGGAAGCGCCCGGCGGACGGGTCGGCGCCGGCCCGCTCGACCGCGGCGCGCACCAGCGCGGCCGCGCCCTGCCCCCGTCCGGGCCCCGACTTCTCCCCCTGTGCCCCGGCCCGTTCGGCCACGCCGTGCCGTGCCGCGAGGTCGGCGACGGCCGCCGCCCCGGCGAGCGAGTGGAACCCGCCGCCGCAGTCGGTGGCCGACGGCAGCCCCGCCGTCCCGGGCACCGGCAGGAAGCCGATCTCGCCCGCGCCACCGGAGGCGCCCCGGCGCAGGGCGCCGTCCAGGACGACGGCCGCGCCGATCCCCATGCCGAGCCACAGCAGGACGAAGGTGTCCCGGTCCCGGGCGGCGCCGTCGCGCTGCTCGGCCAGCGCCGCGAGGTTGGTCTCGTTCTCGACGCTGAAGCGGGCGTCGGGGAAGCGCTCCTGGAGGGCCGCCACGAGCCGGCGGTGCCAGGCGGGCAGCCCCGTGGAGTCACGGAGTTCGCCGCCTGCCGGGTCGATCAGGCCGGGGGCGCCGATGCCGACGGTGTGCAGCCGGTCGGCCCCCGCCTCCTTGGCCGTACGCTCGACCAGCGTGACCGCCTGCTCCACCGCGGGTCCGGTGCCCGCGTCCGGTCCGATCGGCACCGACGCCTCGGCGAGCACCCGGCCGAGGAGGTCGGAGACGACCACGGAGACCCCCTCCAGGCGTACGTCGAGGGCCGCGAGGTGGGCCCGGTCGGCGACGATGCCGTAGAGCTTGGCGTTCGGGCCGCGACGCTGCTCCCCCGACTCCCCCACGACGGCGATCAGGCCCGCCAGCGCGAGGCGTTCGACGAGGTCGGCGACGCTCGGCCGGGACAGTCCGGTCAGCTGCTTGAGCTGCCCCGCCGTCAACGGGCCCTCCTGCTGGAGCAGACGCAGGGCGAGCCGGTCGTTGATGGCCCGGGCGGTGCTCGGGGATGCGGGCATGCCGGGATCCTTCCAGATCCGGGGTCGCGGGCGGGCGACCGGTTACTCGCTATCTATCAGGCAGGGTCCCTGATAGTTTACGTCGGCCGAGCGGGGAACAGACCTGGGAGGGTCGGAGAATGAGTGCAGTGGTCTACGAGCAGCGCGAGGTCAGACGAGCCCGGTACGCCGTGGCCGCCGTCTTCGCCGTGCACGGCGCCGTCACCGGCTCGTTCGCGACGCGCGTGCCGTGGATCCAGGACCACGCCTCGGTCAGCGCGGGCCAGCTCGGCCTCGCCCTCGCCTTCCCGGCACTGGGTGCCTCGCTCGCGATGCCGCTGGCGGGCAGCGTCACCCACCGTTTCGGCGCCCGCAACGCGCTGCGCGGACTGATCGCCCTGTGGACGCTGGCGCTGACCCTGCCCTCCCTCGCCCCGAACCTGCTGACGCTCTGCGTGTCGCTGTTCGTGTACGGGGCCACGGCGGGCATGGCGGACGTGGCGATGAACGCCCTCGGCGTCGAGGTCGAGAACCGCCTCGGCCGCTCGATCATGTCCGGCCTGCACGGCATGTGGAGCGCGGGCGCCCTGATCGGCTCGGCGGCCGGCACCCTCGCCGCTCACCTGGGCGCCGACGCCCGGGTGCACCACCTGCTCGCGGCCGGGATCCTGACCGTGCTCGGCGTGGGCGCGTGCACGTGGGTCCTCGACATCCAGCCCGCCGAGGACGAGGAGCCGCCGCCCCGGTTCGCGCTGCCGCCCAGGTCGGCGCTGCTCATCGGCGCCGTCGGGTTCTGCGCGGTGTTCGCGGAGGGCGCCAGCCTGGACTGGTCGGCGGTCTATCTGCGCGACCGGCTGGAGTCCTCGGCCGGGCTCGCCGCGGCCTGCACGACGGGCTTCACGCTCACCATGGCGATCGCGCGGATAGCCGGCGACCGGGTGGTGGACCGGTTCGGCTCGGTGGCGACGGTCCGGGCCGGCGGTGTCCTCGCGGTCCTCGGCGGACTGCTCGTGGTCGTGGCCGGCCATCCGGCGGTGGCGATGGGCGGGTTCGCGCTGATGGGCCTCGGCATCGCGGTGGTCGTGCCGCTGTGCTTCGCGGCGGCGGGCCGCAGCGGCCCCAACCCGAGCCAGGCCATCGCGGGCGTCGCGACCATCACCTACACCTCCGGCCTGGTCGCGCCGAGCGCGATCGGCGGCCTCGCCCAGGCGACCAGCCTGATGGTGTCGTTCGGCCTGGTGACCGTGCTGGCGTGCGGGCTCGTGGCCTTCGCGGGCGTGCTGCGCGCGGCGGACCGTGACCGGCCCCGGCTCAGTCCGCCGGCCGAAGCAGTTCCCGGCCCGCGGCCCTGAAGCCCTCGCTCCAGGGCGCGGGGCGCAGGGTCGCCGCGTCCAGCCGCACCAGCACCCGGGTGCCGCGCGCGTAGGTGGTGGCGCCGTCCGCCGAGCAGAACCGGAAGCCGTAGGTCAGGCCGGTGGTGCCGAGTCGCTCCAGCCAGATGTGGACGGCGTAGGTGCCGCTCCGGGTGACCGGGACCTCGTAGGAGATCCGGAGTTCCCTGACCACGTTGCAGGCATCCCCGGCGCTCGCCCAGTCGCCGTCGAAGCGGATGCCGTGGCCCTGCCAGAACTCGGTCCAGGCCCGTTCGACCAGGAGCGGGTAGCGGGCGTTGTGCAGCATGCCGAGCGCGTCCAGGTCGTCGAAGTGGACCGTGACCGGCATCAGCCGGCCGTGGGACAGGGCGGGGGCGGTCGGGGCTTCGGCGGTCACGGCGCAACTCCTGGGTGTATGGGACAACGATCACTATCCTAAGCGGTCGCTCATCCTCGCCCGCCGCCCGGCAGTGGTCGACGAACGCCCGCACGCCGAAAGCGAACCGCACCATGGATCTCGGCGTCCGCCGGACCCTGCACGGCGACGGACGCACCCCGGCGCCCGGAGCCGTGGTCCGTCCCTACGAACGGCTGACCTGGCCGCGCACGGCCGGGCTCGGCGCGCAGCAGGCGGTCGCGATGTCCGGGGCGCCGTTCGCCGCGCCGGTCCTGATGGGCCTGGAACCCGACCTCGCCCTCATGATGTCCGGCGTCGCCACCGTCGTCTTCCTGCCGGCGACCCGGGGCCGGGTGGCCGCAGGACCAGTGGACGGCCCTGCCGCTGATGGTCTTCACCGGTCTGGCGGTCGTCTGTCTGCGTGGTTTCTGGTCCCGGATCGCGATCTTCCTCGGCCTGGTCGTCGGCTCCCACGCCCTGCGCGTGTTCGCGCCCGCCCACTGGAGGACTCGGGAACCGCTCCTGGACGAGGGAACGTCGTCCTACGACGCGAAGGTCGGCTGAGGCCGCGGACGGCCTGTGCACCAGGGGAGCGAACCGCGTGCGGGCGGACCGAGCGGCGGGGGCGGCGCGCCAACTCGTAGAACCGCCGGTCGGGCGGCCGTTGCCGTTGCCGTTGCCGTTGCCGTTGCCGTTGCCGTTGCCGTTGCGGCTGGTGTCTGACGACCCGGCGGGTGCGTTCCCCCGTTCTGGGGAAGCCTGCGGCCCGTCGGTACCCGGGTCGGGGTAAAGCTGGGACTCTGCCCCCATGGTGCAATGCGAACAAGTCACCACCCCCGTCGACGCGGTGGTCTCCCGGATGCGCGCGCTCGACGCGAGCCTGCCGGCGCGGGACGGCGTGGCGGTGTTCAACCGTGTCTACCTCGCGGTCACCGAGGCGGTGGACCGGCACATCGACGCCGGTCTCCTCGGTGACGCGCGCGCCGCGACCACGCTGGACGTACGGTTCGCCGAGCGCTACCTGGACGCGGTGGAGGCGGTCGCCGACGAGCGGCGCCCACCGGCCTGTTGGCGGCCCGTGCTCCAGCTCCGCCGCCACCCGGGCGTACGGCCGCTGCAGTTCGCCCTCGCGGGTATCAACGCGCACATCGGGCACGACCTCGCGCTCGCCGTCGTGGACGCCTGTCGTACGCTCGGCTGCGAACCGGTCGAGCTGGAGGACGAGTTCGACCGCGTGGGCGATCTCCTCGTCTCGCTGGAGGAGCGCATCCGCGAGGACCTGATGCCGGGCCCCGACCTCCTTCAGGTCGCCGACCCGCTGACCCATCTGCTCGGCGCCTGGAGCCTGGAGCGAGCCCGGGACGCCACCTGGGCGGCGGCCCGCGCACTGTGGGCGCTGCGCCAAATCCCCGACCTCGCCGGGGAGTTCACCGACCGTCTGGACGCGGCGGTCGGCTTCGCGGGACGCATGCTGCTGACGCCCCTGCCGGACTGAGGCCCGCCCCGGCCCGGTGGGTGGGACCGGAACGGGCGGGCCGGCGGGGTCGGGGGCCGGCGAACCGGGGCGGGATCAGTCCTCGGGGAGTTCGACGGGAGCGATCTCGTCGTAGAGGTCGCCGGGGCCCGGGTTGGTGTGGTCGCTCGCCCCGCCGAAGTGGTGCATGACGCCCCAGACCGCGTTCAGCGCCGTCTGGATCGCGCCCTCGGCCCAGCCGGCCGTCCACGAGATGTCGTCGCCCGCGAGGAAGATGCCCCGCTTGTCCGCGGGCAGCCGGTCCTGCATGAAGTGGGTGAACAGGCGCCGCTGGTAGCGGTAGTGGCCGGGCAGGTTCGCCTTGAACGCGCCCATGAAGTAGGGCTCGTTCTCCCACGAGACCGTCACCGGGTTGCCGATGACGTGCTTCCTGATGTCGACGTTCGGATAGATCTCGCCGAGCGACTTGAGCATGACCTCCATCCGCTCGTTCGCCGACAGCGGCAGCCACTTGAGGCTGTCGTCGCACCACGTGTACGAGAGGCAGATGACGGCCGGCTTGTCCGGACCGTCGTCGAGGAGGTAGGTGCCGCGCGTCATGCGGTCGGTGAGCGTCATCGACATGACGTCCCGGCCGGTGGTCTCGTCCTTGTCCAGCCAGAACGGCCGGTCCACGGGCACGAACAGCTTGCTGGACTCCATGTAGTGGGTGCGCTCGATCGCCGTCCAGTGGTCGATCGGGAAGAGCGAGTCGTCACAGGCGATCTTCGACAGCAGCATCCAGGACTGGGCGGTGAAGACGGCCGCCCGGAAGGTGCGGATGTCCCCGTTCGCGTCCGTCACCGTGATCCGGTTGCCGGCGGTGCGGTGCAGCCGGGTCACGGCCGGCCGGGGCTCGCCGCCCTCGTGCAGACTCGCCAGCGAGGTGCCGTACGCCCAGTGGACGATCTTCTCCGGCGCGCGCTCCCACAGCCGCAGCGGGAGTTGCTGCGAGCCGCCGACGATGCCGCGGTGGTGGTCGTCGGCCTCGGTGTAGACGACGCGCAGGATCTCCAGGATGGAGTTGGGGAAGTCGGTGTCCCAGCCGCCGGTGCCGAACCCGACCTGGCCGAAGATCTCCCGGTGCCGGAATGACCGGAACGCCTCGGAGTCGCAGAGGAAGCCGTAGAAGGTCTGGTTGTCGAGCTTCTCGACGAGCTTCGCCCAGATCTCCCGGATGCGCGGCACGTCCCGCTCGCGCAGCGCGCGGTTCATGTCGGTGAAGTCGGCGCCCTCCTCGAGACAGCGGTTCCACGCGGCCGCCACGTCCCGGTACACCTGCGGCAGGTCCTCGACGGTCTCCGCGTAGTGGGACTCGCCCTTGAGGTCGACGACCGTGGACGGCGTGGTCTCCGCCAGGGGGTTGGGGAACGGCCTGGTCTCCAGGTCCACCAGGTCGATGTAGTGCTGGAGCGCCGTGGAGGACGGCGGGAAGCGCATCGCGCCCATCTCGGCGGTGAGCGAGGGGTCGCAGCCGTCGAAGCCGACGGTCCGCAGCCGGCCGCCGATCCGGTCGGCCTCGTAGACGACGGGCTTGAGGCCCATCTTCATCAGCTCGTAGGCGGCCACGATGCCGGACAGGCCGCCGCCGATGACCGCGACCTCGGCGCCGTGCTCGGTCGCCGGTATCTGGCCGAGGCCCGCCGGGTGGGCGAGGAAGTCGTCGTAGGCGTACGGGAAGTCCGGCCCGAACATGGTGATCGGCGGCTGCTGCTCGTCGGCGTGCTGGACGGCGGTGGGCACCGTGGACGTCATGGGGTACGGACTCCTTGCGCGGGCGAAGACTGGGGGAAAGCGGGGGGAGGTGGGGCGCGGAGGTCAGATCAGGGACCCGTAGAGGCCGGGGCGGCGGTCCTTCAGATACGGGTTCCCCTCGCGGGAGGCCGCGAGCAGGACCGGATCGGCGTCGGCGAAAAGGAGTTCCTCGGCGCGTCCGGCGCGGGTGCGGGCCACGCCGTCGGGGCCGGCCAGCGTGGAGAGGCCGACGAACTCGAACTCCCCTTCCTGACCGACCCGGTTGACGTACGCGACGTACATCTGGTTCTCGAAGGCGCGCACCGGTACGACCGACTCGGCGACGAACTGGAACGGGTGCATCTGCGCGGTCGGCACCACCAGGAGGTCGGTGCCGGCGAGGGCGTGGGCGCGGACGTTCTCCGGGAACTCCACGTCGTAGCAGATCATCAGGCCGACGCGGAAGCCGTCGAGTTCGGCCTGCACGACCGGCGTCGTGCCCGGGGTGAAGTGGTCGCGCTCGAAGCCGCCGAAGAGGTGGGTCTTGCGGTAGTTCGCCAGGCGGGTGCCGTCGGCGGAGATCAGCTGGGCGGAGTTGTGGACGCGTCCGCCGGCCCGTTCGGGATAGCCGTAGGCGACGGCGATGCGGTGCCGGGCGGCGAGTTCGGCGATCGCGTCCGCCGCCTCGCCGTCGGCGGGCTCGGCCAGGCGGGCGATGTCGTCGCCGATCGCGTAGCCGGTCAGGAACATCTCCGGCGCGGCGATCAGCCCGGCGCCCGCGGCGGCGGCCCGGCCCGCGGCCTCGTCGAGAACCTTGAGGTTCGCGGCGACGGAGCCGGGGCGGCCGGAGCTCTGGAGCAGGGCGGTGCGCATGCGTGTTCCTCACCGGGACGAAAGGTTGGGGGTCACCTAGACGGTACGGTCGGCGCGCTCGGCCGGACAAGCGGGAGCCGTTGCGCGCCGGTGCGCGGAACGTTGCGTGCGCCGGGGCCCCGGCGGCGATTCGTTGCGCGGCTCGCGCGGCGCCGGGACTCAGATCCGGCGCAGCCGCTCGATGATCTCCCGCAGCAGCCCCGGGTCGGCCGCCGGCCCGCCCGGCGGGGTGCGCCGCGGCTCCCCGATACGGACCAGACCGGCCTCGGCCAGGTCACCGAGCAGCACGCGTACGACGGTCAGTGGCAGGTCGGCGTCCGCGGCGAGCTCGACGACCGGGCGGGGGCCGCGGCGCACCAGGTCGAGCAGAGCCGCCCCGGCGTGGTCCACTCCGGCCGGCTCCGCCTCCGTGCTCACGGCCGTGACCTGCGACATCAGGTCGACGGTGTGCCCGGCGGCGGGCCGGGTCCGGCCCCGCGTCACCGTGTACGGGCGCACCATCGGGCCGGTCTCGTCCTCGTACCAGTGGTCGTCGCTCACGGCCGGTTCATGGACCGTGCGGGCCGGCGGCCGACCGCGCGGTGGCGTCCAGGTGCCGGCCGAGCCGGCGGACCAGCAGGGCCATCTCGTGGGCGAGCTGGCCCACGTCGGTGCCGGCCTCGCTCAGCACGGCCAGCCGGCTGCCCGCGCCCGCCGGGGTGATGAACAGGTAGGCGTCGTCGAGCATGACCATCGTCTGCCGCACCTGCCCGGCCCCGAACCGCTCACCGGCAGAACGGGCGAGGCCGTGGAAGCCGGAGCAGACGGCGGCGAGGTGCTCCACGTCCCGGGCCCGCATGCCGTCCGAGGCGCTCAGCGGGAGGCCGTCGCCGGTCAGCAGCACGGCCTGGCGGACCTGTCCGGTCCTGGCCACGAGATCGTCGAGCAGCCAGCCGAGATCCGTACCGGGCTGCGCGTCCGCCGGTTCGGCGACGGAGACCGGTTCCGGTGCCGGTGCCTCCGGATTGCGGTCGTCACTGGGCATCGTCGGCGTCCGTCCCTCGCTCGGTGTCGGTCTGCCGCACGGCTGGGGTGCCCTGTCGTACGACTCGGGTGTCCTGCTGTACGGCTGGGATGTCCTGCTCCACGGCTCCGGTGTCCTGCTCCACGGCTGAGGCGCCGGGGCCCGTGGGCAGGCCCCTGCGGCCGCGGTCCAGGCCCCGCTGGAAGGCGCCGAACACGGCGCGCACCTCTTCGGGGGTGAGGTCGCGGGCGGGCGGCTCGCTCGCGGACGGGTCCTCGGTGGGGCGGACGGCGGAGAGGGCGGTCCTGCGGGTCCGAGTGGGGAGGGCGGGGGGCGGGGTGGGGCCGTGCTCGGCTCCGGGGGCTTGCGGCGACCAGGCGGCTCCGGGAACTCCGGGGACTCCGGCCGTGCGGTCGGCGGGCGTCTCACGCCGTGAAGGGGTCGGGGTGCGTGGGGCGGGGCCGGCAGTGGCCGCCGTCCCCTCGCCCTGCCCGCGCCCGGGGTCGCCGTCCACCTCCGCCAGTACCCGGTCGGGCAGCAGCACCACCGCTGTGGTGCCGCCGTACGGTGATCGGCACAGGGTGACCCCGATGCCGTGGCGGGCGGCGAGACGGCCGACAACGTACAGGCCGAGCCGGTCGTGCCGGGTGGGGTCGAACTCGTCGGGGGCGGTGAGGGTGCGCCGGGCCTCCTCGGCGCGGTCGGCGTCCAGGCCCAGGCCCCGGTCGTCGATCTCCAGGACGAAGCCGCCGCCGGCCCGGCCCGTGCGCAGGGTCACCCGGGTGCGGGGCGGGGAGAACGTCGTGGCGTTCTCCAGGAGTTCGGCGACCAAGTGGACGACGTCGGCCACCGCGTCCGCGGCGATGCCCACCCGCTCCATCGGCGGGACCTCCACCCGCGTGTAGTCCTCGATCTCGCCCACCGCCGAGGACACGACGTCCCCGACCGGCACCGGGCGCCGCCATCTGCGGCCGGGCGCCGCTCCGGACAGGATGATCAGGCTCTCCGCGTGCCGCCGCATCCGGGTGGTGAGATGGTCGACGTGGAACAGCTGCCGCAGCAGGTCCGGATCGTCCGTGCGCCGCTCCAGCCGGTCCACGAGCTTCAACTGGCGGTGCACGAGCGCCTGGTTGCGGCGGGCGATGTTCAGGAGCACCGCGAACAGCCCGCGCCGCAGCATGGCCTGCTTGACCGCGGCCTCCACGGCGGCGAGCCGGGCGGTGTTGAAGGAGCGGCCGACGTCACCGATCTCGTCGCAGCCCGCCTCGCCGTCGGCGAGGGGCGGCGCCTCCGCCACCGCGTCCACCTCCTCGCCCGCGCTCAACCGGCGCATGACATCGGGGAGTTGCCGGGTGGCCAGCAGATCGGCCGCGTCCCGCAGGCTCTCCAGCCGGCGGGATATACGGCGGGCGCCCCGCACGGCGAACCAGAGCGACACGGCCACCGCGGCCAGCCCGAGCGTCCCCGCCACGACGGCCACGGTCAGTTCCCGGTAGGCGAACTCCCGTCCGCGCTCGGCGGAGTTCTTCGCCGCCCGGGTGCACAGCAGCATGTACTGCCTGACCGCCCGGTCGGTGGTGGTGCGCCAGGATTCGGCCCCGACCGCCTCGCCCGCGCGGTCGGCGCCGGCCCGCAGCAGCGCGTCCTCGCCGCCCTCCAACTCCCGGTGCAGCGAGCCGTGCTGGAACGCGGTGAACAGTGCCCGGGAGTCCGCGGGGAGGTCGGGGACGTAGGTCCGCTCGAAGACCCGGCGGTCCTCGACCGTGGCGGTGAGCGTGTCGTACTGACGGTCGGTCAGGGTGCCGGCGGCCCGGGCGCCCGTGACGAGCGCGTCCTCGCGGGAGACGAACTCCCGTACCCGGACCAGCTCCACGACGACCTGGGCCTCCCGGGCCAGCCGGCCGGCCTGCAGGGCGGTGAGCGCGGACGGGACGTCGAAGCCCGGCTCCACGAGGGCGCTGTACTCCGCCACCGCGCTGTCCCACGAGATGCTCCGGGCCAGCACCCGTCCGCGCAGCCCTCCCAGTGCGTCCACGCCGGCGAGCATGGCGTCGAGGGCCTGCCGCTGCCGGCCGGAGAGCCGCTCGCGGTCACCGTCCCGGATCGCGGTCCGCAGGGCGCCGGTCGCCCGGTCCGTACGGCGCTGCTGCGCCAGCAGCACGGTGGCCGGCGCCGTATCCCTCCCGGCGCCGGTGCCCAGGTAGGCGGCCGCGAGCCGCCGTTCGATCTGGATCTGCCCGACCGCCGTGTCGACGGGGGTGCCGAAGTCGTCGTAGACGCTCTGCAGCCTGATGAGGGCGCGCAGTTCGCCCGTGACGGACACCATGGCGAAGCTCCACAGGCCCATCAGGGCGATCGCCGGAGCGAGCGCGAGGGCCACGATCCGGGCGCGGACCGTGGTGGGACGGCCGATGGGCCGGCGCATGCTCTCCCCAGGGCGACAGGGCGATCGGGTGGCGGACGATCGCGACAGGACGTGCGGGCGGCAGCGCGCAACGCCGGTTACTCACCGGTGTTACCCGCTGGTAGCGAATGCCGCACAACCTACGGGACCTCGCACCGGGACCGCAATGGCCGCCGTACCGCCAGCAGCAGCGCGGTCGCCAGGTACGGGACGGCGAGCACCGCGAAGGTGGTGCCGTGCCCGGCCCGGGTGCCGATCGCCGCGTAGACGCCGTACACGAGGACCGTGGTCAGCTCGGTGCCCAGGCCCGCGACCGAGGTGAGCGTCGCCCGGCCGGTTGCGTCGATCCGCCGCTGGAGGCGGACGTCGGCGAGCACCTCGGCCAGCTGGAAGCCGCCGAACGCGACCGCCACCAGGCCGATGCCCGCGGGCGTGTCAGCGAGACCGCCGGCGGCCAGGGCGAGCGCGGCGGCCGCGAGCAGCCAGGCCAGTCCTCGCCGGCCGAGCCGCTCGGCCGGACCTGCCAGCAGGCTCCCGGCGGTGGCGCAGGCCCAGATCAGCAGGAGCAGATACGGGACCGTTCCGTCCGCCACGCCGGTCTCCCGGACCAGCAACGGGGTGTATTCGTCGAGCGCGCCCCACACCGCGGCGACGGCCGGCACGAGCAGGAGGGCCCCGCGCACGGAGCGGTCACGGCGGGCCACGGCGACACCGGACCGCAGGGTCGCCGTCCAGTGGTCGCCCGCGGCGGCCTTCGACCGCTGCTCGGTGAACCGGGTCGCGACGGCGGCGGTCAGCAGACAGGCCAGCACGCTGGCGGCGCCCACGGCCGGATAGCCGCCCCAGCCGAACACCGGCCCGGCCAGTCCGGTCGCCGCCATCACGGCGACCAGTCCCGCCGCCCGGGCACGGCCCATGACGCCCGCGTACCGTCCGGCCGCGCCGAGCCGCTCCAGTTCGTCGTAGACCAGCGCCTCCAGGGCCCCGGAACCGAGCGCCCCCCTCGCTCCCCACAGCACGAAGCCCACGGCGAAGGACCAGTAGGACGGGACGAGTACCCACAGTGCGAAGCCGACGGCCGTGAGCAGCGGGCCCAGCCACAGCAGCAGCCGGCGGGACACCGCGTCGGCCCAGACACCGGAGGGGACCTCCAGCAGCACGCCGGTGACGGACCACAGGGCGAAGAGGGAGGAGATCTGCCACAGGGACAGACCGGTGTCGCTGAACAGCAGCGCGTACACCGGGTAGAGCAGCACGAAGTCGTCGAGGAACGCGTAGCCGTACAGCGTGGCCGTGAGCCGTCGGACACCGGCAGTGGGCACACGTGGGGGTGAGAGTGTCATGGGGCCTTCCCGCAGGGACGGATCGGATGCCGGGGGTACGGCGTCCGAGGCGGCCCTCGGGAGGCACGGCTGGGGAATCAATGTCGCCAGGTCATACCGACGATGCTAGGCGGGGGCGGGGGTGTGCGGCCAGCGAAATGGCGGGGCGGCCGGGGGCGGTGGGCCGGCGAGGGCACGTCCGGACAGACGGCCGCACGGGCGGACCGGCGGACCAGCGGACCAGCGGACCAGCGGACCAGCCAACCTGCGACCGTCGACCGGCGGAAGCACGTCCCGGCGGCGTCGGGCCCTGGCAGAACGGCCCCCGGTCGGCCGCCCCCCGGCCCCACCCCGTCTCAGGTCGGCGACCCCGACGAGAAGCGGCGGAGCAGCGGGGACAGCACCAGTACGGACTTGGTGCGTTCGACGAACGGCTCGCCCGCGATCCGCTCCAGCACCCGCTCGAAGTGCCGCATGTCGGAGGCGAAGACCTGGACGACCGCGTCCGCGTCACCGGTGACGGTGGACGCGGCCACGACCTCCTGGTAGCGCTCCAGGCCCCGCCGGATGGTCTCCGGCGAGGTGTTGTGCCGGCAGTAGATCTCGACGAACCCCTCGGTCTCCCAGCCGAGGGCGGAAGGGTCGACCCGTACGGTGAAGCCGGTGATCGCCCCCGTGGCCCGCAGCCGGTCCACGCGCCGCTTCACGGCCGGCGCGGACAGGCCGACGATCTGCCCGATGTCCGCGTAGGAGCGGCGGGCGTCCTCGGCGAGGGCGTGCACGATGCGTTCGTCGAGCTGGTTCAGCACTGCGGGCGGTTCACTTCTCTGGAGTGGCGAGTCGGGAACGGCGGTGGCCGTAACCGAAGTAGAACACGAGCCCGACGGCCATCCAGATCCCGAAGACCACCCAGGTTACGGTGGACAGACTGCCCATCATCCACACGCAGAGCGCGAGACCCAGCGCGGGCAGGACCGGGGAGAGCGGCACCCGGAAGGTGCGGGGCATGTCGGGGCGCGTGCGGCGCAGCACCACGACCGCGATGTTGACCAGTCCGAAGGCGAACAGGGTGCCGATGCTGGTGGCGTCGGCCAGCTGACCGAGCGGGATCGCGGCGGCCAGGACCCCGCAGAACAGCGAGACGATCACGGTGTTGGCCCGGGGAGCGCCGGTCTTCGGGTGGACCTTCGCGAAGACCTTGGGCACCAGGCCGTCCCGGGCCATGGCGAACAGGATGCGGGTCTGGCCGTAGAGCACGGTCAGCACGACGCTGGCGATGGCGATGACCGCGCAGGCGGCCAGCAGGGTGCCCCAGAAGGTCTGCCCGGTGACGTCCCGCATGATCTGGGCGAGGGCGGCATGGGAGTCGCCGAACTGCTGCCACGGCCTGGCGCCGACGGCGACGGCCGCGACCAGGACGTACAGCGCGGTGACGATGACCAGCGACAGCATGATGGCGCGGGGCAGGTCGCGCTGCGCGTTCTTGGCCTCCTCGCCGGCCGTGGAGGCGGCGTCGAAGCCGATGTAGGAGAAGAAGAGGGTCGCGCCGGCCGCGCTGACGCCGGCCATGCCGAGCGGCATGAAGTGCGCGTAGTTGCCGGAGCGGAAGCCCTGGACGCCGATCGCGCAGAACAGCACGAGCGCGGCGATCTTCACGGCGACCATGATCGTGTTGGCGCGGGCGGACTCGCGGGCGCCGCCCAGCAGGAAGGTCATCGCGAGCAGGACGACGATCAGCGCGGGCAGGTTGAATATCCCGCCGTCGCCGGGCGGGGCGGACAGCGCGTCGGGGATGGTGACGCCGAGGGTCCCGTCGAGCAGTTCGTTCAGGTACTCGCCCCAGCCGACCGCGACGGCGGCGACCGAGACGCCGTACTCCAGGACCAGGCACCAGCCGCAGATCCAGGCGATGAGTTCGCCCATCGTTGCGTAGGCGTACGAGTAGGAGGAGCCGGCCACCGGGATGGTGCCGGCCAGCTCGGCGTAGGACAGGGCGGAGAACAGGGCCGTCAGACCGGCGATCACGAAGGAGAGGGTGACGGCCGGGCCGGCCTTGGGGACGGCCTCGCCGAGGACCACGAAGATGCCGGTGCCGAGGGTGGCACCGATGCTGATCATGGTGAGCTGCCACAGTCCGAGGGAGCGCCGCAGGCTTCCGCCCTCGCCCTGGCCGCCCTCGGCGACCAGGCGTTCCACGGGTTTGCGGCGCATGAGGCGCGCGCCGAGGCCCGGGGACGCGGGGGCCGTCCGGCTGCTGTCGTGCGGGGGTGCGCCTTGGTCGAGCACGCGTTGACTCCTTCGTCGCTGCCTCGCGGGGCGGCGGGGACCTGCGGCATCACCCGGGAACGGGGACCCGCCGAGCGGGGTCCCCGCCACACCAGTACAGCGCCTGACCCTATGAGCAGGGGCGTCGCGGTCGTAATGCAGCAACCTTGCGCGTGTCCGCAAGATCCTTGCGTTCCTGTCCGGCGGCCGGGGCATTCGTTGCGCACGGGTCTCCGGCCGTGGCACGGGTGGCCGCCGGGGCATGCGGAGGGCCCCGGTGCCCTCGGGCGCCGGGGCCGTCCGACGGGGTGCGGATCAGGTCCAGCTGGCGTGCAGCGGCTTGCCCTCCGCGTAGCCGGCCGCGCTCTGGACACCGACGACGGCCTTGTCCGCGAACTCCTCCAGGGAGCCCGCTCCGGCGTAGGTGCAGGAGGAGCGGACGCCCGCGATGATCGAGTCGATCAGGTCCTCGACGCCCGGGCGGGCCGGGTCGAGGAACATCCGGGAGGTGGAGATGCCCTCCTCGAACAGCGCCTTGCGGGCCCGGTCGTACGCCGACTCGTCGGAGGTGCGGTTGCGCACGGCACGCGAGGACGCCATGCCGAACGACTCCTTGTAGAGCCGTCCGTCGGCGTCCTGCTGGAGGTCGCCGGGCGACTCGTAGGTGCCGGCGAACCAGGAACCGACCATCACGTTGGAGGCGCCGGCCGCGAGCGCCATCGCGACGTCGCGCGGGTGGCGGACCCCGCCGTCGGCCCACACGTGCTTGCCGTACTTCTTCGCCTCGGCGGCGCACTCCAGGACGGCGGAGAACTGCGGCCGGCCCACGCCGGTCATCATGCGCGTGGTGCACATGGCGCCGGGGCCCACCCCGACCTTGATGATGTCCGCGCCGGCCTCGACCAGATCCCGCACGCCCTCGGCGGCGACGATGTTGCCGGCCGCGATCGGCACCTGCGGGTCGAGCGCGCGCACCAGCCTGACCGCGCTGATCATCGACTCCTGGTGCCCGTGGGCGGTGTCGATGACGAGCGTGTCCACGCCCGCGTCGAGCAGTTGCTTGGCCTTGCCGGCGACGTCGCCGTTGATGCCGACGGCGGCGGCGATCCGCAGCTTGCCCCGCGCGTCGACGGCCGGCGTGTACAGCGTGGCGCGCAGGGCGCCCTTGCGGGTGAGGATGCCGGCCAGGCGGCCGTCGGCGTCCACGGCGGGGGCGTAGCGGCGGTTGGCGCCGTCGAGCCGGTTGAAGGCCTCGCGCGGGTCGATGTCCGCGTCGAGCAGCAGCAGGTCGCGGGACATGACCTCGGCGAGCTGGGTGAAGCGGTCGACGCCGGTGAGGTCCCGGTCGGTGACGACACCGACGGGCCGGTGCTCCTCGTCGACGACGACCCCCGCGTTGTGGGCGCGCTTGGGCAGCAGGGCCAGGGCGTCGGCGACGGTCTGGTGCGGGGCTAGCACGATCGGGGTGTCGAGGACGTGGTGGCGGCTCTTCACCCAGGTGACGACGTCGGTGACGACCTCGATCGGAATGTCCTGCGGGATGACCACGAGGCCGCCGCGCCGGGCCACGGTCTCGGCCATCCGGCGGCCGGCGATGGCGGTCATGTTGGCGACGACCAGGGGGATCGTGGTGCCCGTGCCGTCCGGGGAGCCGAGGTCCACGCCCTGCCGCGAGCCGACGGCGCTGCGGTTGGGGACCATGAACACGTCGTCGTACGTGAGGTCGTACGGGGGCTGGATGTCATTGAGGAAACGCACGTGCCGCACATCCCAGTCGATCAGAGGTGACCCCCGGACAGGTCAGCCAGGGGGAAGAGCACGTGCTTCATTGTCCCACGGCGGCCGGAACGCGCTGCCCGGTAGCTTCATCCAGGCAGGTCAGAGGGGCCCTGGGAGGAACCTCCAAGGGCGAGGGCCACCGTCAGCGCCGGTGTCCGGCCCGCCGCCTCGGCGAACACCTCCTGGGCGGTCTCCCATTCGTCCGGGCGCACCTCCGCGTAGGGCCGCCAGTTGTGCACGACGATCAGCAGCCCGTCCTCGTCGGCGCCCTCGGGCCAGCGGGCGGGGTCGCCGAGGCTGTCGGCCAGCGCGTCCCAGTTGCGGCCGAACCAGCCGGGCAGGTCCAGGGCGCGGGCGCAGCGGTCCATCAGACCGGCCTTGTCGGTGACCCCGGCGAGGTCGAGCGGCAGCACGCGTCGCGTCATCTCAGGACCGCCCTGAACGAGTCGTAGTGATCGTCGGTGTAGTAGGTCTCGCCGCCGCGGCCGGTGACCAGGCGGCGGGCCCCGCGGTCCCGTGAGCCGGGGGTCGGGACGGTGTACTCGTGGTAGTAACCCCGCTCCCGGGCGGGCAGCAGCCGCTCGAAGTTGCCGAACACGACGCCGTCCCGGGCGTAGGGGAACGGGCCTCCCTCATCGATGAGCCGGAGTGTCCGCCGGGCCTCGGCGGGGAGCCGGGACGCCTCGACGACGGCCAGGCCCCCGGCCCACGAGGGGGCGGCGGCACTCGCGCCGGCCGGGGTGCCGCTCCGCGGTGCTGAGCCACCGGTCCCCGACGGCGAACAGGCCGCCAGCAGGACGGCGAGACAGACGAGGACACCGGCGAACACCCGGGGGACGGACCGTGACACCATGCGCCGATGCTGTCACGGCCGCCCCCTTCTGACGCACCGTCAGGGCCCGTCGGGGTCCGCCCGGTTGAGCGACGGCCGGGGTGTGGGCCCCGCCGTCAGCAGGTAGTCCGCGGCCGAGGTGTCCGTCACCAGGCTGGTGACCAGCCCGGAGCGCAGCACCGCGTCGATCGCCGGCGCCTTGCGCTGGCCGCCCGCGATCGCCACGACCTCGGGGACCCGGCGGAGCTGGTCGGTCTTCACGGTGATGCACCGCTCGCCCAGGTCCCGGCCGACCCGGCGGCCCTCCACGTCGAAGAGGTGCGCGGACATCTCGGCGGCGACCCCGAGCGAGGCGTAGTGCGCGCGCTCCTCGTCGCTGAGCATGTCGTGCACCGTCGAGATGCCCGGCTCCCAGGAGCCGATGGAGACGCAGGCGACGGTGACCTTGTCGAAGTACTCGAAGGCCCGGGCGATACCGGTCTGGTTGCGCAGCGCGGCCGCGGTGGCCGCGTCCGGCAGCAGCATCGGCGCGTAGATGGGGTGCGCGTCGCCGCCCGACACCTGGGCCGCGCGGCGAACGGCCTCGACGGAGCCGCGCTCGGCGGTTCCGGCGTCGTAGACCCCGGTGAGCTGCACCACCGTGCACGGCGGCAGCCGGTCGAGGGCGGCCGCCATGTGGATGGTCGACCGGCCCCAGGCCAGACCCAGGATGTCGCCCTCGTTGACCAGTTCGCCGAGCAGGTCGGCCGCCACCTCCCCCAGGTTCTCGGGGTCCGGTGTCTCCTCGGCCTCGGCCGGGGACTCGACCACCACGGCGTGCCGCAGGCCGTAGCGGGCCCGGAGCGCGTCCGAGCGGTCCGCGTCCAGCTCGGCCGGCACGCGGATCTCGATGCGTACGAGATCGCGTTCGAGAGCGGTCTCCAGGACCCGGGCCACCTTGAAGCGGCTGACGCCGAACTCCTCGGCGATCTGGATCTTGGACTTGCCCTCGAGATAGAAGCGGCGGGCCATGGCCGCCGCCTGGACCAGCTCAGCGGGTCCCATCCGCATGGCTGACCGGCCCGCCGACATACCCGACACGGCCATCTCCTCACTGCTGTTCACACTCTGGATACGCCGTTCATCCTCGCAGATCCGGCGCACTTGATCGGCCCGGACGAGAGCCGTTCACATTCCTGTCAGTCAGTGGTCGCACGCCCAGGACGCCTTGGCGGTGGCCGCCTCCGCCTGCGTGCGCAGTGCACGTACCGCCTCGGCCGGGTCGGACGCGCCGTAGACCGCCGATCCCGCCACGAAGACGTCGGCCCCCGCCTCGGCGCACCGCTCGATCGTGGTGGCCGAGACCCCGCCGTCGACCTGGAGCCACAGCTCCAGACCGTGCTTGCTGATCAACTCGCGGGTGCGGCGAATCTTCGGCAGCATGATGTCGAGGAACGCCTGTCCGCCGAAGCCGGGCTCGACCGTCATGATCAGCAGCATGTCGAGTTCGGGTAGCAGATCCTCGTACGGCTCGATGGGCGTGGCCGGCTTCAACGCCATGGAGGCGCGGGCGCCCTTGGCCCGGATCTCCCTGGCCAGCCTGACCGGAGCGGCGGCCGCCTCGACGTGGAACGTGACGGAACCGGCCCCCGCCTCGACGTACTGGGGCGCCCACCGATCAGGGGCCTCGATCATCAGATGGCAGTCCAGCGGAGTGTCCGTCGCACGGGCCAGTGACTCTACGACCGGCACCCCGAGCGTGAGGTTCGGGACGAAATGGTTGTCCATGACGTCGACATGAAGCCAGTCGGCTCCACCGACCGCCTGCGCCTCGTCCGCGAGGCGGGCGAAGTCGGCGGACAGAATGCTGGGGTTGATCTGCGCGGCCATGACCCAAGCCTCCCATGTCCGAGCACGTTTGTTCGCGCCGGTCCGTACCTGGGCCGTTCATCGGATGTTCCACAGGGCCCGCACCTGCCATGCTGGGCGGCTCATCATGTGCGGCTGAGGCTACGGGGGTGGCCATGACGGACGGCAGGGACCACGGGCGCCATGTGCGCCAGGGACTCATCGGATTCGTGACCGGGCACCGCAGCAAGTGGCTGATCGTCGCCCTGTGGCTGGTGGTGCTCGTGGTCGCCGCGCCCCTCGCGCAGAAACTCGGCGACGCCCAGGACAACGACGCGGCCTCCTGGCTGCCGGGCTCCGCGGAGTCCACCCAGGTCCTGCGCACGGCGAACGAGTTCAGGCCGGAACAGATCCCGGCCGTCGTCGTCTACGCCCGCGAGGGTGGCCTCACCGTCCAGGACCGGCAGCGGATCGCCGCGGACGCGGCGCAGATCAGGCAGCTGACCGCCCACGGCGTCCGCGGCACCGAGACGCGCGGCCCCGTCTACGACCGGCGGCCGGCACCGCGGGCCGCCCAGATCTACGTGCCGATCACCATGGACGCGAAGGGCTGGAAGGAGATCGCCCCCGCCGTCGACTCCATCCGGAACCTGACCGCAGCGAGCGCGACCGGGCTCGCCGTCCACGTCACCGGGCCCGGCGGCACCTCCGCCGACTTCTCCAAGGCGTTCGAGGGCATCGACTCGACCCTGCTGCTCTCGGCCATGGGCGTCGTGATCGTGATGCTGCTGCTCACCTTCCGAAGTCCGACCCTGATCATCGTGCCCCTGCTCGGTGTGATCGCCTCGCTGTTCACGGCACAGGCACTGATCTATCTGCTCGCCCAGCACGCGGGCCTGACGGTCAACGGGCAGAGCGCGGGCATCCTCACCGTCCTGGTCTTCGGCGCGGGCACCGACTACGCCCTCCTCCTGGTCGCCCGCTACCGCGAGGAGCTGCGCCGGCACGAGGACCGGCACGAGGCGATGGCCCTCGCCCTGCACCGCGCCGGCCCGGCCGTGCTGGCCTCCGGGGCGACGGTCGTCCTGAGCATGCTGGTGCTGCTGGCCGCCGAGATGAACTCGACGCGGGGCCTCGGCCCGGTCGCCGCGATCGGCGTGGCCGTCGCCCTGCTCGCCATGCTCACCCTTTTCCCGGCGCTGCTGCTGATCTGCGGCCGCTGGATCTTCTGGCCGTCGATCCCGCACTCCGGGTCGCCCGACCCGACCGAGCGGGGCGTGTGGGCCCGCGCGGGCCGCCGGATGTCCGGCCGGCCGCGGGTCGTCTGGGCCGGCACCGCGCTGGCGCTGGCCGTCCTCTCCCTCGGCCTGCTGCAACTGCGCGCCGAGGGCATCGCCAACGCGGACGCTTTCACCGGCAAACCCGACTCCATCACCGGTCAGCAGGTCTCCGCGCGCTACTTCCCGGCGGGCAGCGGCGATCCACTGGTGATCGTCTCCAACCAGGCGCAGGGCGACCAGGTCCGCCGTGCCGTCGCCTCGACGCGGGGCGTGGTCCCCGGCAGCCTCACGGTCCCGCCGGGCACGAAACCCACGCACGACGGCCAGGTGCTCTTCGAGGCGACGATGACCGCGCCCTCCGACAGCGAGGCCGCCAAGCACACGGTGGAGCGCGTCCGTGACGCGGTGCACGCCGTGCCGGACGCCGATGCCCAGGTGGGCGGCGGCACCGCGGCCCTGCTCGACATGGACGCGGCGACGACGCACGACAACCTCGTGATCATCCCGGCGGTCCTCGCGGTCGTCCTGCTGATCCTGGCCGCGCTGCTGCGTGCCGTGGTGGCGCCACTGCTGCTGATCGGCACGGTCGTGCTGTCCTTCGCGGCCGCGCTGGGCGCGAGCGCGCTCGCCTTCCGGCACATCTTCGACTACGCGGGCGAGCAGACGGACTTCCCGCTGTTCGTCTTCGTGTTCCTGGTGGCCCTGGGGATCGACTACAACATCTTCCTGACCACCCGGATCCGCGAGGAGGCGGCCCGCGAGGGCACCCGCCGGGGCGTGGTGACGGGCCTGGCGGCGACGGGCGCGGTCATCACCTCCGCCGGCCTGGTCCTGGCCGGCACCTTCGCCGCCCTGGCCACCCTGCCGATGGTCGCCTTCGCCGAGATCGGCTTCGCGGTCGCCCTCGGCGTCCTCCTGGACACCTTCGTCGTACGGTCGGTGCTCGTCACGTCGCTGTTCCTGGACGTGGGCCGCCGGGTGTGGTGGCCCGGCCGCCTCGCCCGCGAGGACGGCGACCCGGACGTGAGGGCCCGGGCCGAGAAACCCGTCAGCCAGTCCTCCGGATGAGCGCCAGGTACATGGCGTCGGTCCCGTGCAGATGCGGCCACAGCTGTACGTCGGGGCCGTCGCCGAGGGCCGGTACGTCCGGCATGAAGGGGCGGGCGTCGATGAGTTCGGCCGCCGGGTGCTGCTTGAGCACGTCGTCGACGACCGCCCGGGTCTCGGCGAGGTGCGGTGAGCAGGTCGCGTAGCCGACGATCCCGCCGACCCGCACCGAGTCCAGAGCCGTGGTCAGCAGACCCCGCTGCAAGGGGGCGAACCCCTCCAGGTCGGCGGGGCGGCGCCGCCAGCGCGCCTCGGGCCGCCTGCGCAGGGCCCCGAGGCCCGTGCACGGCACGTCCATCAGCACCCGGTCGAAGGACCCCGGGCGCCACGGCGGCCGGGTGCCGTCGGCGGCGATCACCTGGTACGGACCGGGGTTGCCGGCCAGAGCCCTGGCCACCAGTCCCGCGCGGTGCGGCTGCTTCTCGGAGGCCAGCAGCGCCGCCCCCCGCTCGGCCGCGAGGGCGGCGAGCAGCGCGGCCTTGCCGCCCGGCCCCGCGCACCCGTCGAGCCACTTCTCGTCGGGTCCTTCGAGGGTCGCGTTGGCGAGCGCGAGGGCCACGAGCTGACTGCCCTCGTCCTGCACACCCGCCCGCCCTTCACGTACGGCCTCGATCGCACCCGGTTCGCCGCCCTCGGTGAGCCGCACGGCGTACGGCGACCAGCGCCCCGGCACCGCGGCCTCCTCGCCGAGCAGTTCCTCCGCGGTGGAGCGGCCCGGCCGGGCCACCAGGGTGACCTCGGGCCGCTCGTTGTCGGCCTCCAGCAGGTCCTCGATGCCGGCCCGGCCGCCGCCGAGCGAGTCCCACAGCGCGGAGACGATCCAGCGGGGGTGCGAGTGCACTACGGCGAGGTGGTCCTCGGGGTCGTCCTCGTAGGGCGGGGCGACCTTCTCCAGCCAGCCGTCGAGGTCGTGCTGCGCGACCTTGCGCAGCACCGCGTTGACGAACTTGGCGCGTCCGTCCCCGAGCACGACCCTCGCGAGCTCCACCGAGGCGGAGACGGCGGCGTGCGTGGGGATGCGGGTGCCGAGCAGCTGGTGCGCGCCGAGGCTCAGCACGTCGAGCACCGGCGGGTCGACCTCCCGCAGCGGCCGGTCGACGCATGCCGCGATGACCGCGTCGTACGTCCCCTGCCGCCGCAGCGTGCCGTAGACCAGCTCGGTGGCCAGCGCGGCGTCCCGTCCGTCGAAGTCGCCGCTCTCCCGCGCCTTGCGCAGCAGCGGCGGCAGGACGAGGTTGGCGTACGCGTCCCGCTCGTCCACGGCCCGCAGGGCCTCGAAGGCGAGCATGCGGACGGGGTCCTTCTGGGGCCGGCGGTAGGGCTTGCCGGGCTTGCGGGGACGACGGTGCTGGTCGCTCACAGAAAGGTGCTCCGGATGTCAGGAAGGGATACCCCCCAAGCGTACGACGCCCCCGTCACCGGCCGGTCCCCGCCGGGGCCGTCAGCCGCCGAGGGTCTCCTCGTCGGTGATCCGCGCCCCGCGCGCCCAGTCGGCCGCCCTCATCGGCTTCTTGCCCTGCGCCTGCACCCACAGCAGCTCGACGGCGTACGAACCCGTGCCCGCGTGCACGGTGTTCTTGCCGACCGACAGCCGCCCGGGGGCGAGATCCGTGCGCCCGGTCACCGGCGCGACCTGGATGAGCTTGAGCCGCTCACCGCGGAAGGTCGTCCAGGCGCCGGGGGCGGGCGTGCAGCCCCGCACCACCCGGTCCACGCGCAGTGCGGGGGCGGCCCAGTCGACCCGGGCGTCCTCCACGCTGATCTTCGGGGCGAGCGTGACGCCGTCGGCCGGCTGCGGTACGGCCTTCAGCGTGCCGTCCTCGATGCCGTCCATGGTCGCGGCGAGCAGCCCGGAACCGGCGAAGGCCAGCCGGGTCAGCAGGTCACCGCTGGTGTCGGTGGGACGGATCAGCTCGGTCACCGTGCCGTACACCGGCCCGGAGTCGAGGCCCTCCTCGATCAGGAAGGTGGAGGCGCCGGTGATCTCGTCGCCGGCCATGACGGCGTGCTGCACGGGCGCGGCACCGCGCCAGGCGGGCAGCAGCGAGAAGTGCAGGTTGACCCAGCCGTGGGCAGGGATGTCGAGGGCGACGCGCGGCAGCAGGGCCCCGTAGGCGACGACGGGACAGCAGTCGGGGGCGATCTCCGCGAGCCGCTCCAGGAACTCCGGCTCCCGCGGCCTGGCCGGCTTCAGCACCTCGATGCCGGCCTCCTCGGCCCGCTCGGCGACGGGGGACGCGACCAGCCTGCGGCCCCGCCCGGCCGGCGCGTCGGGCCGCGTGACGACGGCGGCCACCTCGTGCCGCCCGGAGGCGATCAGGGCGTCCAGTGCGGGAACGGCGACCTCGGGGGTACCGGCGAAGACGAGCTTCATGGGTGGGTCAGGGCCTCTCGGACGGATTTCGACGTCGGGCGACGCACAAGTCTATGGCGACGCCCCGGGAGGGGTGCGGCGACGGAGGGCACGGCCGGCGGGGAGGCGGGGCCCCTTGCGGCGAGGCGGGAAGCCGACGGCGGGTGGCGGGCCCGGGGCCACGTGGCGGCAGTTACCAGGCCACGGCGGGACGGCGGGTGACGGGCCCGGGGCCACGTGGCGGCAGTGGGCAGACGATGGCGGGACGGCGGGTGGCGGGCCCGGGGCCACGTGGCGGCAGTGACCAGGCCACGGCGGGACGGCGGGTGACGGGCCCGGGGCCACGTGGCGGCAGTGACCAGGCCACGGCG